>PWGF01000064.1 GCA_003554375.1 Spirochaetaceae bacterium | reverse complement strand
GAAAGAAGTTGTCGATCTCCAGCACCCATCGCTGTTGCGGGGATGCTTCGTTGCGGACGCGGAAGCGCATCCAGTAAACCGAAGAGGTGTATCCGAAGTTGACGGCGGAGCGACGGCTCGGCTTCCATCGGGCATCCGCCTCCTTCGGCGTATCCGCGCCATAGTTCGCCACATCATCAATCGTGAGACTTCCGTCTCGATCTTCGAGGTATTCGACGGCATGCCCCATGGACACACGGTCGAGCTCGTCGTCCAGCACGAGCGTATCCGATGCGTACCCCGCGACGCTCAAAGAGACGAGGATGGCAATACCGCTCAGCTTGACAAGAAACCGCGGACTTTTTTTCCTCACCACGGCCGGCCCTCCTCCCGGCTCACCTCTAGTGTACTATGCAATCCGTTGAAAGAACAGGCGTTCCCGCATAACTCGTGGTACCCTGTACCCGGTGGCTCGCGGAGGATCTCAGCCGGACATGCACTTGGCACGAGCGGCGGAAGCGAAGTCACCAACAATCTCGACCTCACGTCACAAGGAGAGCCAAATGCCCACAATCATGTTCTACGGACCCGAGATGCAAAAGGAGAAGCGCAAGAAGCTGGTGGACGATTTTACCAAGGCGGCAAGCGAAGCGACAGGAATCGACCGGTCGGCGTTCGTGGTGTACCTGCGCCCGACCGATCGCGAGCACGTAGCGGTCGGCGGCGAGCTTCTTGTGGACAAGGACGGCCCGTAGCGGCCCAGCGGGACGCCGGCATCACTGCATAAGCACAAAAGAAAAGGCTCCCTTCGATAGGGAGCCTTTTCTGCTTGCTCGATAATTTGCGGTGCCCGAGAGAGGACTTGAACCTCCACGGCCGTAAGGCCACTAGACCCTGAACCTAGCGTGTCTACCAGTTTCACCACTCGGGCACGTATGTCGTACTTTCAAGAGTGGGTATCAGCTCCCACACCTAGCATCACCAAGGATAGCTTCCCAGCCGATGTGTGTCAATAATCGTATGGTTCCCTTTGGCCGAGCCCCGGCCGGCTTCCGGCTGCCGCGCGCGTCGGGCTCAACAGAGCAAACGCCATCGCCGGCTCGCCGGCCGGCGATGGCTGTGGCCGTCATGTTGCGACGCGCTTTGCTGAAGAGCTCTTAGAATCGGTTTTCGTCGTCAGTGGTGCTCGTGTTCTCCTTGATCAGGCGAACACCCCGATTGACCAGGGTCATGATTTGCGGTTTGAACAAGACGCCCACGACGACGCCGATGATGAATCCCCAGATCATTCTCCTTGCCCTTCCTTCTTCTCCCGAGTTTGGCGACTCTGATTCCGGCGCGATGTGCTATCTGACGACGCCTGTTTGTCCGCTTCCTCGCCACTCGTGATGTCGATTTTTACGCCCTCCTTGCTGGGCGCTGCTTCCCGCGGCGGTACTGTAACACGGAGTATGCCGTTGCGGAAGACTGCCGTGGTGGCTTCTTGATCGAACTTGTCCGCGGGAACGTAGTACTTCTGCTCGTTGATGTCCTTCAGTTTCAAGCGGCGTTTGAAGTAACGCACCCCTTGTTCAGGCTTCATGTCCTCCGCAACCGTCGCGGAGAAGATCATGTAATCCCCACGGAACTCCAGGTTAATGTCTTCCTCACGGAAGCCCGCCAGCGCGAACTCGAAGACCATTGTCTTCTCTTCCGTCATGTACACGTTGGCTGGGGGGTAGGAGTAAAGCGGATAGAAATCCTTCTTTTCCCCTGTGCGGAACTGATACACCTTGCTCTGCGGGAAGCTCATCGTGTCCTTGAACACGTTGGTGAAGTCCTCGGCCGCATCGAACATGTCGTCTATGATCCGTCCGATGTCGAGGAAGTCTCGATGCTCTCTCTCTGCCATGATCTCACTCCTTTTCCGTGAGATGGAATACCGCTTCCTCATACGAGGCAAGCGAATGACGTCCTCCGTTCCGGCAGGACGCCGGAAGGCCCTCAACGGCGCCTTCACGTAAGAGTATAGCAACATGCCTGCCGTCTCGGCTACTGAGCTGCGATCGATTGGTCGACACCCCTGTCTTGCCGGCTTCACACTGCTGTTGCTCCGGAGTATCCCCTCTGGTACGATGAACGCTCACGAGTTTGGAGGTGGCGGTGGCCGTATCGGTACTGTTTCTGGGAGAGATAGTTGGCAAGGCAGGTGTGTACTGCGTGAAGAGCGCTCTTGGCGAGCTCAAGAGCGAGTTCCAGGTGGATTTGGTGATTGCCAACGCAGACGGCGCAACGGGGGGATTTGGGTTGGGGAAGAACCACTCGGTCTATCTCAAGAAGCTCGGAGTGGATGTCATAACCGGAGGAGACCAGATCTATTACAAGAAAGACATGGTGAGCCATATCAGTCGGAGCCCGTTCATTCTTCGCCCTGCCAACTTCCCTTCGGGGAATCCGGGCCGCGGCTGGCGGGTGTTCAATGCGGGCAACCATCGTATCGGCGTAATAAACCTCCTTGGGCTCTCGGGGTTTCCTCGTGTCCACCTCAGCAACCCGTACACATTTCTCCCGGAGCTTGTTTCACGGGTACGCCAAGAGACGGACACCGTTCTCGTCGACTTCCACGCCATGACCACCTCCGAGAAGCGGATCATGCAGGAGCATGCTGACGGAACGGTGGCGGCCGTCTTTGGTACGGGCCAGCGGTCGCTTACTGCGGATGCCGGTTCGTCAACGAACCGAACCGCCACCATTACCGACGCGGGGCGTACCGGGAGCATCCAGTCGATCGGCGGACTCGAGCCGGGGACGGAGCTAGAGCACTATCTTACTCAGGTCCCTCTCCGTAGTAAGGAGACGTGGGAGGGGCTCGAGATCCAGGGCGTGGTCGTCGAGCTTGAGGAGGACGGGCGCGCTCGTGATATCCAGACGATCCGACGGAGCGTAGAGGCGCCGGACTCGCCTTCGGATACGGCGAACCGCTCGGATGGGAAGTCTGATCAGAAGCCTGATCGGCAGAAGAATGAGAAGGTGCAGGCGGCCGCAACCGGAGCTGCCCGCAGGAGCTCGTGAAGCGTTCTCAATCGCTATCGCCGGGGGCCTGGGCCGGCTCAGAGAAACTGAGCTCCGAATAGCCGAACTCGCGAGCGAAGTATTCGGCAAACTGGCGCTTCACAAGCGACATAGGTGGCGCGGTCCCTAGAAGCCGCTCCAGACTGGTCTGACCGCGATCGGTGATTCCGCATGGCACGATCCAGCCGAAGTGTGATAGGTCGGTACTCACGTTGAACGCGAACCCGTGAAAGGTTACCCGGTTCTTCACGGCGATGCCGATCGCAGCGATCTTCTCCGACCCGACCCAGATTCCGCGGTCGTTCCGATGGTGGTACGCGGAAATCCCGTATTCTTCTCCGAGCAAGTGAACGAAAACCTCTTCCATCCGATAGACGAATTGCTTCACCTGCCGGGCTCGTTCGTAGAGGTGTACGATCGGATAACCGACAAGCTGACCCGGGCCATGGTAGGTAACGAGGCCTCCCCGAGAAACGCGGTGGACTTCGACCCCTAGCCGGCGACGCTCCGCTTCGGACAGAAGAATATCTTGGAGTCGTGCTCCGCGACCGAGCGTGATAACCGGCGGGTGCTCAACGAAGAACAGTGTGTCCGGCGACTGCTCTTGAGCCCGCAGCTCGGCAGCCTCCGTCTGTTGGTCGAGCGCCGCCTGGTACGCTGTATGTCCAAGATCTCGAACGTCGAGCTTCATCGCGTTATCCGCTCCTTCGGGACGGCTTCATTCTGTCTCGGCCGAATCAGCCGCAAGCTCGACTAACACCGACGCAACTTCGCGCAGAGCGACCTGCCGGCGGACCACGCCGCGGTCCGTGGCTACCTTCGGCATTCCGTACACGACGGAGGTTTCCCGGTCTTGCGCAAGCGTCATCCCGCCGCGACGGTAGATTTCGCCAAGCTGTTCGGCCCCGTCACGCCCCATTCCCGTCATGAGAAGCGCAAGCGCTTGGTGCCGGTATACTTGTGCCACCGTACGGAAAAGCACATCGACCGAAGGGCGGTGGCCGTTGACGGGGGGCGCTTCGGTTATCCGAACGACGGTACCGAGCCGCCGCTCTTCAATCTCCATGTGCCGATCCCCCGGCGCAATGAGAACCCGTCCCCGTTGAACGAGGTCTCCGTCACGGGCCTCGCGGACTTCCAAAGAGCAAATCTGAGCGAGGCTCCGAGCGAACTCAGTGGTGAACCCCGCGGGCATGTGTTGTACGACGAGCACCGGGAGGGGGAAGGACTTCGGAAGCCCAGGGAGAAGTTGCCGCAGTGCGTTGGGGCCGCCGGTGGAGACGCCGATTGCGACGATGGCCGGTGCTCCGGGCTCGCGTTCCGGTGTGATGCGATCACCGGTTGGATCGATCGGGCGGATCCTAGAAACCTCGGAGCTCGTAGAGCGCTGGTCTACCGGCGAGCGAGCCGGCGGCTGTTCCGCCATAACCGAAGCTTTCTGCGCGGGCATAGCGGATGCCCCGGTGGCAGCCGGGGCAGTCGTAGGATCTGCCGGATCGAGTTCGGCGCCGGATTGACTCCCTGTTGGAGGTGGCGTCTGGTTCTCCGGTTCATCTCCTTTGTGCGTCTTCCGGTAGTGTCCGCCGTAGGAGCGTGCCATCTCCGCGAGCTGAGTGGCGATCGTGGACATATCGGGGCTGCCGGGACCGGTTGGCTTGAGGATGAAATCCGATGCCCCGAGGGCAAGCGCATCCATAGTAATGCGGGCTCCCCGTTGCGCGAACGAGGAGAGAATAATGACGGGAATCTCTATCTTACGCTTCCGCCGTTCCTCGAGGAATTGGATTCCGTTGATGTCGGGCATCTCCAAATCGAGCACGATCACATCCGGGTTCAAGCGGTGGAGCTTATCCAGGGCAAAGCGCCCGTTCATGGCACGGCCCGCAACCTGGAGCCCGGATGCGTTTTCGATAATCTTGCTGATGAGGTTCCGCATAAGAGCGGAATCGTCCACAATCATCACGGAGATCGATGACATCCTCTGGACCTCGTCTCGTTCCTTCTCTGCCGCCGTCGCGGTATTGCCTGGCGCGCTCGCCGACAATGTCGTGTTCACGAAACTGACAGCCGTTCCTCGGACTTGCGATAGAGGCACGACCACTTTGTCTTTACAAACTCGAAGCCGGTATTCATGCCGAAAAGCGATTCGGAATGCCCGATGAACAGATACGAGTAGGGATTCATCGTCTGATAGAGGCGCTGGACGGCGGCCTTCTGAGCTGCTTCGTCGAAATAGATGATTACATTCCTGCAGAAGACGACGTCTAGGTCTCGCAATCCGCTGTCGTTGATCAAGTTATGGTAGTCGAACGTAACGCTTTCCGTAATCTCCGGCACGACCTGGTAACCGCCGTCTTTCTCATCGAAGTATTTCTCCAAAAAACGCTCCGGGATGCCCTTGACCTTCGTTGCTCCGTAGAATCCCGCCTTTCCGATCATCAGTGACTTCAGGCTAATGTCGGAGGCAATAACCGAGAACGTCAAGTCCGGCGGCAGTACTTCCTTGAGCACCATTGCGATCGAGTACGGCTCTTCACCAGTAGAGCATCCCGCACTCCAAACTCGTACTCTGTTTTCACGCTTGTGCCGCTTCTTCTCTACGAGCTCGGGTATGACGAAGTACTCGAAGGCCTCAAAATGTGCAGTGTTGCGGAAGAAGCGAGTCAGGTTGGTGGTGACTGAGTCCAGGAATTCCTTGAGCTCTTGTGGCTCCTTCAGGAGCCGACGATAGTAGGAATCCACACTTCCGGCGGCCGTACGGCGCAGCCGGTCGCGGATGCGGCCTTCCAAGACCGATCGGTTGTTCGGACCAAAGTGAATTCCGCTTTCATCGTATATGAGCCGGCGAAACCGGTCGAAATCTGTATCAGTCAACTGTTCGGACATACCCTGCCGCTTCTCTGCCCCAATGGCAGGGCGCGGTATAGCCAGTCTACGGGGGGGCATATTCGGTGTCAACAACGTGGCTAATTGACACCGGTAGCACCGGTGTCGATAATGAAATCCCGATGAAGAAGTACGTTATCGTAACCGGCGGTGTATGCTCCAGCCTCGGAAAGGGTCTGGCCGCCGCTTCACTCGGGAGCCTTCTCGAGAGTCGCGGTCTTCGTATCCGGATGATCAAAGTCGATCCCTACATCAACCTGGATGCGGGTACGATGAGCCCGTATCAGCACGGGGAGGTCTATGTTACCGATGACGGCGCGGAGACCGATCTGGATCTCGGCAACTATGCGCGTTTCACGAACGCTCCACTTACCCGCGCCAATTCGGTGACCACGGGTCAAGTGTACCAGGAGGTGATCCAGCGCGAGCGTGAGGGGCATTACCTGGGTCGCACCGTGCAGGTCATCCCCCACATCACCGACCGCATCAAGCAACGGATTCTGAACGTGGGAGAACAGCAGGATGTCCACGCCACCATTGTCGAGATCGGCGGGACGGTCGGTGACATCGAGTCGATCCCTTTCTTGGAGGCGGCCCGCCAACTGATGCACGAACTCGGTCACGATAACGTGCTGAGCGTCCATCTGACGCTGATACCTCGCCTGAGCGGTGACGAGCTCAAGACCAAGCCTACTCAACACTCCGTCAAGGAGATGCGCGAGATCGGGATCCAGCCGGACATTCTTCTTTGCCGGACGCCGCGCGAGATGGACGACGGGATGCGGCGGAAAATCGCGCTTTTCACGAATGTAGCCTACGGCGCTGTGATCTCCGCGCATGATGTCCGCCACTCGATCTATGAGATTCCACTGGCTTTCCACCGACAGCAGCTCGATCAGATCGTCTGTGACCGGCTCCGGCTGGACTTCGGTCCGCCCCGCTTGGAGTCATGGCAGCGCGTCGTGGAGGTGTTTGAGTCCGCGCAGGAAGAGGTTCGCATCGGCGTGGTAGGGAAGTACATCGATCTTGCCGATGCATACAAGTCCGTGGACGAAGCGCTGTACCACGGGGGAATTGCCAATGGCGTTCGGGTCCGGCTGGTGAAGCTGGACTCGGGGCGGCTGGAGAAGCGCGGCGAGCTTCCCGGGGCGCTGAAGGACTTGGACGGGGTGCTGGTTCCCGGAGGATTCGGGGCGCGTGGCATCGAGGGAATGGTGGAGACCGCTCGCTTCTGCCGCGAGCACTCGATTCCGTACTTCGGAATCTGTTTGGGGCTCCAGGTCATGGTGATCGAGTGGGCGCGCTCTTGCCTGGGACTCGCGGAGGCGGACAGCACCGAGTTCACCCCCGACACGCCTGATCCGGTCATTACGCTTCTGGAGGAGCAGGTAGACCTTACCAACTACGGTGGAACGATGCGCCTTGGGGCGAATGAGTCTCTCCTGATGCGCCATACGCGCATTCGTGCAGCATACGGAACAGACCGCATTTCGGAGCGGCATCGGCACCGGTACGAGGTTTCTAACAAGTACCGGGAGCAGCTAGGTGAGAGCGGAATGATCCTATCCGGTTTCACGAGCGACGAAGCCCTCGTGGAATCGGTGGAGTGGCCGGACCATCCGTGGGGTGTCGCCGTTCAGTTCCACCCGGAGTTTCGCTCCAAGCCGACCGATCCGCACCCGCTGTTCGCCGAATTCATACGGGCCGCGGT
>PWGF01000190.1 GCA_003554375.1 Spirochaetaceae bacterium | reverse complement strand
CTCGCCGCATAGCGGGGCTCAACGCCGGACTCCTCGCGGACCTTGCCTACGAGTCCCCGGAGCTCTACCGGCGGAGCCGGCAACGGCAAACGCAGCTTCTGCGCGAGCACCTCCAGCACCTCCTCCGGCAAGGCGTTGCCACGCGCGAGCTCCGCGCCCAACTTGAACCGGAGCTTGCCGCCGAGGCGATCGTCCGGTCGGTCCTATGCGTCACCCGGCCCGAGCATCCGCTCCCGCACTCCTCCACGGAGCCCTACCCCGCCTCCGAGCTCGCCGCGGCAACATTCTCCCTCCTCTTCACCGGCATGCTCACGGCAAGCGGGCACCAGGCTTTTGTGGAGTCGTGATCCGCTTGCGCTCTCCTCTCGTAGTCCCCCGCCGGCGGGGAGCCAAGGCGCTCCCGGCTTACTCCGAAGCCGCCAGAACGAGCCCGGAAAACGCTCCCGGAGGCACCGGCATCTCCGGCTCTATCCGCACCTACCTCAGAGCTACCCCAGATTCCCCGCAATCCGGGAGTACTCATACGACGGGCGCCACGGGATCCGGTCGCCTCGATACATCCGATACGAGCGGCCGCTTTCGGAGTACCCCTTCTCCTTCAGGTACTGTACGGCGTCCTTGTTTGCCGCGGGAACGACACACCGCTCGCCCCCGACAAGCCGGTAGTCCAGGAGCGAGAGCCCGGCTTCAGGCGACACGCCCTCTACCAAGCCTTCGCCCAGCTCCGGGAAGTAAGCTCCCAATATGCGCCCTCGCTCACGAAAGACAAGCGCCCCGCTCAGGTGCGGCCGAAGGAGCGGCTCCCGCTCCTCGCCGGAAGCAGCACGATCCAGCTCGAGTATCTCTTGGTGGTCACGGGATTGCGCGATCTCCACCGCCAGCTCACCTTGGTGTGAGCTCACCGGCTTCTCACTCCGGAAGAAGGCGTACTCGCCTTCGTCTACGAATCCGAAGCGCCGGTAGACCTCATAGCCGTCATCGGTAGACACAAGCGAGATCCCGGTAACCCCCTGCTTCTCCAGGTGCTCGGTCAGCTCGCCTACGATCCACGAACCAATCCCGCGCCGCCGATAGTCGTGGTGCACGATGATATGCGCAAGCCACCCCGTCCCCTCGAATGCGATCGCGCATCCCACGCCGACGGTCTCCGAGCGCTCGACCGCTTTGACCGGCGTACAGAAACCGGTGCTCACATACCACTCGAAAACGGGAGCTATATCACGCCACCCCGTCGGTTGAAGCGACGCGAGCTGCGGAACATCTGCTGTTTCAAACGGCACAATCTCCACACCGGGCCCCCTTACCGCGCGCGAGAGCCTATCATGGTGTAAGCAGAGATTCTATGGGCCGACGCTGACTTCACCGAGATATTGTGTCACACCCTATTGCCCAACAGAAGAATTGCGTTTATTGTGTTGTAAAGAACATGAACTCCCTCAGCCGACATTACTCACCAGATGGGTTGATGTGATTCTAGGCTGAGATCATGACATACTGGTAAGGAGAACATAATTCGCCGAATATTTGTGATTATTGCAGTTACGCTATTCGCATTCGCCCTCGTCGCCTGCAACAACGGCGAAGCAGAGACCGCCACGGGATTCGCACCGAACCAGGAGGCGGAAGCCTACCTCTACATTCACGGCGGGTACGTCGGCCAGGCAATTGCGAGTACCGACTCGGACGGAGAGCTCAGCATTCGCCTTGACGAAGCGTTTATGCCCCATACCTTGGCCGAGGTCGACCTCGACGAGGACGCCTGGAGTGAGGAGAACACGGTCTACTACGTACAGCGCGGCAACGAAGTGCGCGTGGCCGAGTACGTCGAGTACGACGGTACCACCTACGTCGGAACCACGGTGGGCGAAAGCCTTACCTACGTAGAAGCCGACGAAAACGGCGAGCCGGCGGGCAATCAGGATCTCGAGCTCCAGATCATCTACGGCCAAGACAGCATGGCTCACTACTTCGACGTCATTCAAAACGGCGGCTTTGGCATCATGACCGAGTTCGGCGGCGACGTCACTCCGGTAACCAGCACCGACTACAACCAGGTTACCAAGCGCGGCTCGGGATACTGGGACTTCGGTGAGCTGGGATGGCAAGGAAACATCGACGCAATCGAAGAGTTCATCACCGAGGAAGGGTTCCATTACAACTTAGCGGACATGCAGCGCCTCGATGAGGACGACGAAGGACTCCGGCGGTGGGAGGTCGCGGACGCCGTTACCGGCGCAACCCTCAGCGACTTCAAGGACTACTTCATCAACGCGCAGATGGCTCTCGCCCAGCTCGAGCGCGAATAACACCACTCACCTATTCTCCGGCTACCCGGCCTGAAGCCGGGTAGCCGGAGTGCGTTCATTGCCCTCGCCTTCTCCCGATCATTCGGGCGGTAGAGAAGCTCCCCGATCAGCTCCCGGCACAACACGGAGCAATCGACGGGCTCATCAACAATGCCGGGATCATACAGCCGTTTCAAGGGCCGCGGAACCGGCCGCGGCCCCTCGGCGGCGGCGATCCGGTTTTTCAAGCCGCTCCCGCCCTCAGTGGCTGCCCGGACTAGACTCGACGGCGTCGAACGCAACCGGTCCCGGATTCTCGTTGGCCGCGACGCGCGCTTGCTGGACCGCCTCTACCGGCTCTGCCCGCGCCGCACCGCGCGGCTTATCTACCGCAAGATGGAAGCGCTCCTTCCCCGCTAGCCGGTCCGGATAGCTCGTACGCACTGCTCGCACGCGAGGCAAGCGAGTAGTCGACCGTATACGTTTCCTCGGTAATCCCGCTGTCTCCTCACACCTTGATTCGTCCGAGGAGTGGGCTATACCGGGAACAAGAGGCGACGATGAGATCTTGTGCGATGAGCCTCGGTCTTCTGTTTCTCTCCCTCCCGCTTTCGTCGCTCACTCTGGAGTTCGAGCACGAGCCGGGAAGCCGGCAACGGATTGAAGCCCGCATCCACGGCGCGCAGTTCGTCAACGGAGCGCTGCCGGCTGAGTACGATCAGGAGTACCGAACCGTGAGAACGGTCACGGCCGTCGATGACGACGGGGCGGAGATCTCCGACCTCTCCTATTTCAACATCACCAACGTGCTTGCGGGCAGGCAAACCCTCGGTGTGAGCGACTTCCTGGAGATCAGGTACCGGCGGGACGGCCGCGGCCGCCTGACAATCGACAGCGACACCCGCGTCCCCACCAAGCACAGCGCACCCGCGTTTCCGGACGGTTCCGTCTCGCCCGGAGACCGCTGGACGCATCCCGCAACGGAGGTTCAGGACCTCTTTGGCGACGGGGAGCTTTCGCGCTTTCCGATCGACGTCGACTATGTGTTCACCGGTTACGAGGAGCGCGACGGAAGAGAGCTTGCCCGGATCGAATACTCGTTTGATTTCGACCTCACGCGCTCCTCCAAGGGGGAGCTACACCGTCGCATCGAACGCGTGGTCGGATCGAGCGAGACCGTTCTTCTCTTCGATTTCGAAGCGGGAACTCCGCTGCGAGAAGAGTACGCACGAGACTACGCCGTGCTCGTTGCGGGTGACGTCTACCGGTTTGTCGATTGCGGTACGCGGATATGGCACCCCGTCGAGACCTTGGACCGCGACGGCATCGTCGATGAGCTCCGCCGGGAGATCCGGGAACGCGAGATTCCGGACACGACGGTAGAAGAGGACGAGCGCGGGGTCCGGCTCACGCTGTCGGGGATCCTCTTCGAGCCCGATTCGACGCGGTTCCTGCCGGAGGTCGAAGAACGGCTCGAAGAGCTTGCGCCAATCCTTGAGCGATACCATGAATACCCCATCCTGCTCGTGGGGCACACGACCGACCGGGGAACCCGCGAGGGGCGGCAGAGTCTCGCGCTCGCGCGGGCTCAAGCTGTGGCCGAGCACTTCATCCGCGACGGCGCCCTCGACAGTGAGAAGCTCACGCTCGCCTGCCGCGTGTCATGGCGCACGGGGGCACACCCGGTCCCTCCCGCGCAGCCATGCTATACTCTTAGATCATGAGTCAATTCGAACAACTGCCGGAAGCTGTTCAGCGCCAGCTGCGCGCGCTCTCACAACAAGACGGGCTGCCCGGAGAGCCCGACCTTCTGGAGCGTCTGGCGCGGAACTGGGTCTCAAAGCGCAAACTGGTCGACGAACAGATCGAGGCGCTCAGAATGGTGCCTCTGGAGCATCTGGACTCCGATGATCCCCGGGGCTTCATCGGCGTCACCCGTTCCGGATCGCTTGTCGTGCTGGGGCCGCTCTCCGAAGGCGCCGATGGACGGTGGCTCGAGTACGCGAGCATCGAGCTGCGCGAAGACGTGCCCGACATCGTCAGAACGGACGGCGTATCTCTGACCGGTCCGGCCCGCGTCGGTGACCCACTCACGCTGAGCAGCTCGCCGGTCGAGCGGACCTCGGAGCTTATGCGTATCGCCGGCTTCGAGCCCGATCTGAGTGCAGCCGATCAAGACCGGCGGCTCCGCGAAGCCGCCACGTTCCTCACAAACGGCTTTCTCAAGCTCAATCAGGCGGTCATGGCTCACGGCCAGGCACCCGACCATTTCACCACCAGATCGATGATTGCCTACGTTGCCGCGAAAAACGGCATCCCGCAGGCACTGGCCAAGCAGATCGTCGACGACTTTCTCACCACTGCCGAGACCGGGATGGCGCTCGGTGAACGGGTTCCGCTGGGGCGTCTGGGACGGCTGACGGTCGCGCCGCGGCCGCCCCGCAAAGCTCGCCTGGCGCGTAATCCCCGGACCGGAGAGGAGGTCCTCGTCCCCGCAAAGCCCGAGCGCGCCGTCCCCCGAATGAGCTTTTCCAAGCGCCTGCGAGAGCGGATCAGCGCGGTGCATCCGGAGAGCATCAAGGGCAAATGAGAACGCCGAGTAAAGAGCGCGCCGGCGCTACCCGCGCCGGCGTTACCCGGGCTGGTACCACCCGCGCCGGCGCTACCCGGGCTGGTGCTACACGCTATCTATCCGCCTCGTGCGTGCCTCTCCGCCTGATCCGCCTGATCCGCCTACTCGGCCCGCTCGAACCGCAGGCCGTGGACGTCGATATACTCGACACCCTCTTCGGCATAGGCGCGAGCCGAGGTGAATGGAGCTCCGTATCCCTGCACGGAGAGTTCGTCGCGGCCACTGAAGGTTACCGGGATATCCATCTCCTGACCGTCCCCATGTTGCGTGATCACGTACAAACCGGTTTCTTCGTGCCGGCGTAGCTCGATTCGGTCAATTCCCATGAGATCGCCGACAGCGTCGTCGGTCGGCACCCAGGAGCCGAACCGCTCCTCCCACGCCGGGTCAGGCTCCGAGACGGTAGCCTCAGACATGAGACCGACCTTCATGCCGTTGGAGCGCGGGATAATGTAGTCCTCGCCCTCGAGGTGCTGAGCCTGAAACGATAGAGCATCGAGCATGGGTACCGAGATCGGAATAAGGCCCAGAAGCCGGTATTCCGCGCTGAACTCACCGTTGCCGCGGTATACAAGATCGAGCGTCTGCCCTGCGAGCTCCATCTCCAGGTCACCGCCTGAACGCTCGATCCGAACAAGACCCAGGAGCGAAGCCCAGTTGCCGTCCATCGGCCTGCTCCTCCCGATATACGAACGAAGATGAGTCCATGCCCGCGGGCTCGAGGATCTCTTGCATGACGTAGTCGTTGAAGTCCTCGCCGGAAGCGGCTTCGACAACCAGCCCCAGAAGCTCGTAGCCGAGGTTGCTGTACGACCAGACCGTATACGGCTCGTAGGCGACGGCCGTCTCCGAGGCGAGCGCGGCTGTTTCCGCGTACGGCCGCCGTCCAACGTCGGCGAACGACTCGGCAACCATCCAATCAGCGAAGTAGTCCCGCGCGAGCCCGGAGTGGTGCGAAAGCACGCTTCGCACGGTGATGTCGTCCGGCTCGGCGCCGCGCGTGCGCGGCTCGAACTCCGGCAGATACTCCGAGAGCGGCGCGTCGAGATCGACCTCGCCCTCTTCGACAAGCCGCATGACCGCGATACCGGTGAAGAGCTTGGAGACCGAGCCGATATTCGTGACCGTCTCCGGCGCAAACTCGCGCTCTTCGCCGGCCTTGCCGAAGCCTTCGGTCCAGATGGTGCCGTCGGCGTCGGAGACCGCTACCGCGGCGCCGGGGATATCGAGCCTGTCCATTTCCGACTCCATGAGTTCCCTTGCGTGTTCAATTGCCTGCTCGCGGTCCATTTCCTCGGGTAGCGGCTCCTCAAGCGGGCGCGTTGTGGCGCACCCCAGGATCCCACCGAGAAGTATCGCGGCAATAAGGAACGCCGGAAGCCCGGCTGTCAGTCGGCAGTTCTCCCGACACGATCCGCCACGCGCCCCGCGGGAGAGCGGGGGTGCGTCGGTCATTCTCCCTACATCCGGGTTGCATTTCGCCGTCCATCGAGACCGACGCGGCCCGGCGGCGGGTGGCACCGCGCAGGCGAAGGCGGTCCGGCCGGGAGCAGGCCGGCGGAGCCGCGGCGGTGGTGGGGGAAGCGGAAGACCGCGAGGGGCGTGCCGGGCGGAGCGTAAGCGGAGCCCGATAAGCACGCCCCGGTGCCCGGAGGGCACGCGGGCTGGAGCGTGGGGGATGCTTTTCCCGAACAATCCGCGCCTCACGTTCTTCGGGTGTTGCCCACCCGGAGGTGCATCATGACCGGCTACCGAAGCGTCCGTTTCGGTCACCCGGGACAATCTTCAGCTTTCCGGACCACGGCCGGCCCTCCCCCAACCGTTCGTATGGTCTTGTGGTACCAATTCTCAAGGATTCGCGCATTTGTGTCTGTACTAGTTAGTGACGGGGCTGTAATGCGCGGTGTTTCGTACGCCGGCGGCTGACTTCCGCGTGGCCGGGCCCTCGGCGCCGGGAGCCGACCGCGCCGACCGGCGGTGCGCCGTACATCCGAGAGCTGCCGCGGCAGTACGAAACTCCGCCGCGGCCACCGTAGCCGTGCCGTAGGCCACGGTGTATACTGTGAGTGTCATGGGAGAGGCCATGAGCGATATTATCGAACTCCTGGAAACCGAGCTCGAGCACGCTTTCGAGGTCAAGGACAAGCGCGCGCTGCACCGCTATGTCACCATCCTCGCTGACCGTATGGTCGGCCGACAGGAGCACGAGAGCCGGTCTGCAAAGACCGGGACGCAGATCGGTGAGTTACGCGGTGAAATGCAGAGCGAGTTCGCCGGGGTGCGCAGCGAGATCAAGCTGATCGCTGAGCGGATGGAGCAAGGGTTTGCTCGCATGGACGAGCGCTTTGCCGCGGTGGATAAGCGCTTCGAGCAGGTCGACAAGCGCTTCGAAGACATGCAGGCGCAAATGGATAAGCGCTTTGAGCAGGTGGACAAGCGTTTTGAGCAGGTGGACAAGCGCTTCGAGCAGGTGGACAAGCGCTTCAACACAGTGGTGGTGCTCAGTAGCACGTTCTTTGTGGTGCTGGCTACGATGATGACGGTCATCCGGCTGTTCGGATAGGGTCATCGCGAGCGGGCGGGGCGGCACCGCGCAGGCGAAGGCGGTCCGGCCGGGAGCAGGCCGGCGGAGCCGCGGCGGTGGTGGGGGAAGCGGAAGCCCGCGAGGGGCGTGCCGGGCGGAGCGTGAGCGGAGCCCGAAAAGCACGCCCCG
>PWGF01000192.1 GCA_003554375.1 Spirochaetaceae bacterium | reverse complement strand
CCGGCGCCGTCCCTGTTGAAGCAGTCGCGCGCGCCGTATATCCGGCCATGGCCGAACCCCGCCATACCGCCGGGCAAAACGCCGGCGTCCGCAGGTTTGGGCGGTTTCGATCCGGCACTCGATATCGCAAGCGGCCCAAGAAAACCGCCCGCCGGTTCCCTCGCATGCCGGGCAAAACGCGTCGAATCGTACGGCGCCGGGTTCCGCGGCAACCCTCACGCCATGCATTCTTGGGCGTGCCGGCTCCCGCCGGCGCGTTCCTCGCGCTTCTCCCCCTTTTTCTGACGTTCGACGGCCTCGTAGACGCAACCGGACCACCGTGGATTGTCGCACCGTACCTCGGCCTTGTCGGCGTGTTAATGGTGTGCCGCGTACCAACTCTGTCAGCCAAGGCGCTCCGGATTCCCAAAAGCAGAGTTCCGCTTCTGTTCGTCGGCATGGCGATTATCGCGGGCGGCATATTCGCGCGATTCTGGCTCACCGTGGCTGTTCTCAGCTTCGCGTACATCGTCACCGTCGTGCACGCTTTCGTGGCATATGCACGCCGAAAGCGCTGGGCACGGGCGGAGATCGCTCTTGCACCGCCCGAAGCCGAATCGGAAGAGTTGGGGGAAGATACGGAGGAGCCGTTCGAAGACGAACCGGCGCAGCGCATGAACCCGGAAGACCCGCGGCAGGGCGAAGACGGGGAGGAGTCGCCGTAGAGCGACGGACACCGCCGGCGCGGCAGCATGACTTCCCACGGGTTTGCTCACCGAGCTGCCGCTGCCGGCGTGTCGTTGCGAGCGTGCCCTTGTGGGCCTGTACTTACAGAACCTTGCTTGCCGCCGTGTACTCACGGGTCGATCCTTGTAAGCACGTGCTGACGGGCGCGGCGATCGGTTACGCTCCTTGGGTAGCTCCACCGCCGCCTTGCCGGCTCTGATTCTGTTGCGTCTGTTTGGACTGCGTCTTCTTCCTGCCGCCGGACTGCTCCGCGCCGCCTTGCGTACCGGAACCTGCGCCGGTCTCCGCAGAGTAGGATACTTGCCGAGGGCCTGTTCCGCCGGTGCTCTCGGAAGCCGGCTTCGGAAGCGATTCCGAAATGCTCCGGTATGTTTCAACCAGCAACACCGAGGATAGAGCGACGTATCCACCGCCGATGATCACGTTCAGAAGGTTTCCTACGACCGGAATGAGTCCAAGAATCATCGCGACGAAACCAAAAAGCACGCCCAGAGCCAGGAGGACCAGGAACACGACGAACGATTCGCCTACATGCCTTATGACTGCTTGCACGCTGCGCTGTAAGGCGCCGATTGGCCCCAGCTCATCCACAATCAAAGCTACGACAGCGAACATGAGCAGAAACGCGACGATTAAGCCGGGGAGTATCAGCAACAGCGCCCCCACCGTGCTTAGGAGACCGACGACTGCCGCGGTAATCACAAGACCGACCACACGTTGCATTGCACTCTCGAAACCCGACTTCAGCGTCGTCTTGCCGTCTCGAATCGCCTCATGAGTCATGGCCACCGTCATGCCGTGTCCCAACAGGATTATCACCCCTCCGATGAAGGCCACTACCGCGCTAACGCCGAGCCCTGCGCCAACCAGCGTTGATAGCCCCAAGGCTTCTCCTACCATGGTCGGATCTTCCGGGGCAGTGGTAGCACCGCGTGAAATCCAGACGATTCCGGCGACCAGCAATGACGCGACCACCGTGGGGAGAAGCAAGAGATAGTTTCGCTTTGCTATTCCCACACTATTCTTCAGTGTTTCCAGTATCATAGGAACACCTCCTCGTTTATTCCGTAGCCGCCGCGCTTCAGCGGCGGCACGAGCTCAATTTCCCGTCCGAACCTCGGAGTAACCCGTTTCGACCGCCCGACTATTCAACGGTGCGGTTTCTGATGCTCCTTGCATTTGCCGGCAACATCTGTTCTTGCCGGTTCATTGTGGTTCGAACCCCCCATACTGCTCTTATACACCCACTCTCCTAGCGTACTACCAAAATGCCTTCGCAGGCAAATTCGTTACATGAATCGGTTCCATATGCTACAGTGAATAGGATGGACTCCAAGACGCACAACCCAATCCGGACGCTGACGCCGGAGCTCGAGCGCTCCATCGAGCGGAACCCGCTTCTGGACATCGATACGTTTCTGATACCGAGCCCCTATATTCTGGAAGCGGACATCGAGAAGGACTATGAATATAGCTTTGCGTGGGTACAGGAAGGGGAGATTCTGGGATACATTCTCGTCTACTCCAACCGGTCGCGCGGCCTGTATCTCATCTACAAGCTGGTAACCAGCCCATTCGTGCGCGGCTCCGGCATCGGCTCAGCGCTCGGCGAGTGCCTTGTCTCCTCCATCCCGGGTGACTCCACCGTGTATCTCTACATTTGGGAGAAGCAGGTTGATTCGCTCGAGTTCTTCCTCAACAAGGGCTTTCAGCTCGGCGAGACGGTGGTCTATCGCAATCTTGTTTTCTACCACCTCTCCGCCGACGCAGAGGAGATATCAGCTCGCATTCGGAAAGGGGACTACGCCGGAGAAGCCTCCCGAGAAGAGATTGGGCGCACTCGGCATGATGCGCGCAAGACCATCCGTTTTCTGGCCAATCTGGTAGACACCCTATCCATCGACAATTGCGGGCGGATTATCGAGGATATCAACCGGGAAACCACCTCCCTCGTCAATACCCTGAACGCCTTCCGGGATTCGATGAGCCGCGTTCATGAGGTCAATATCACCGACCTCATTCTGGAACGGATCGTGCCGTACGTAGGCGGCTCCTCGCTCAAGTGTGAGCTGCGGCTGAAGCTCCAGAACACCCACCTCGTCGTCTTAGGCAATTACGTTAGTTTCGGCCGCGCGTTTGTGAACATCGTTGCCAACTCGCTAGAAGCGATCGCCGCCTCGGGCCGTGAAGACGGAATAATGGAGATCAAGATCGGCGAGGAAGCCGGCGCTCCCTATGTCCGATTCCGGGACAACGGGATCGGGATGAAGCAGGAGCAGCTCCGGAGAGGGCCGGACGGAACTCCCGCCTTCGTCGGACACTCTACGAAGAGTCGAAAGGAAGGGGAGGGGCTGGGGACGGTGCAGATTTTTCGCACCTTCGGACCGGAGAACATCGAGGTCAGCGCGCGACCCAACCGCGGCTGTACCTGGAAGATCTGGCTCAAGAAGCCGCTATGGCAGAGCGACCCGTGGTTCCAGCGACTCGAGTCACGCTTCTCGGAAATATCGCAACTCGCGCGGAACGAGCATCGTGGCTCCGGAGAGGATTTTTTACGGCGAGAGGCGATCGCGTTTGTCTGGCAGACGCGGAAGATCGAGATCTTCCTCTTCGACGTGATTCTGCATTTTAGCCGGCATCACAATATCCGCGACATCTATCGAACGGTCTTCTCATACCTCATGGGGGACACGCCGGAAGGATCGCTTGGCGCGGAGGTAGAGGAGCTACGGGCGACGCACCAGGCGATCAAGGAGTGGCTCATGGAGAGCGCCCGAATCGTGCGCTCGCGGTGGAGCACTATCGGGAAGATCTTGAGCCGGGAGGACGTACGCGGCGCGATGCTCAAGAGCTATGGGCAGGCCGTGGAAAACGTGATCATATTCACTTTGAACCCTTCCTCGGGAATGCTCTACGCTACCGACCGGAAGCTCGCCGAGCATCTGGATTTCGTGCCGTATCTGGGTGCCTCGCGGGACGAGCTACTGCGCGGTGAGTTCAACGGCGACGTGAACGATCCCCAACGCCCAATCTTTCTGGGCGTTTGGAGCATCGACTCGGAAGAGGATCTCGCGAACAAGCTTCGCCTCTTACAGTCGGGAGCCCGAGCGCTGCTCGATATCGGAGTTCCTCCCGGCAAGAAGCTCGCGTTCTACCAGAGCACATGGCTACGTTGCCGGCGGGACATCGACAGCGACGCTACGATACCCTTGAACGAGTTCACAGCCCTGGATGATACCGGCCTTTCGCGGTTCACACGCGAGGCGGACGAGGAGCTCTGGGGATACCTCTTGGGGCAGGAGTGACCGTGGCCGCCGGTCCGCCCAGCGGGCCGCCGCCATCTCGGTAACGCGCCCGGGTGCCGGCCCCTCGCTTCCGCGGCGCTCGGAGCTGGAGGTAAGATAGAGGCAAGCTCGAGGCAAGATAGAAAACTGAGCCGGAGACAGGCTGGGACGGCAGAGAGAAAAGAGAAGTGCGGGAATGGAAGGGAAGCAAGAAGTAGCGGCCGGCGTTCGGAGGTGGTGGGTCAAAAACTTCGTCTTCGTCGCGCTCATCGGAGCCCTCCTGTTTGTGACCTCAGGGGAGGTTGCGTGGGGAATGGCCTGGGGCTATTTGGCGGCAGTGATTGTCATCGTGTTGGCCAATGCCCTCGTCATGGATCCGGCGCTCCGGGCGGAACGGTCGGAGCTCCAGGAGGGAACGAAAGGGTGGGATGTTCCCCTGGCGATCTTCGTGGCGATCGTGGGGCCGGTGTGCACATGGGCGATAGCGGGCCTGGACGTTCGGTTTGGATGGTCGGAGGTTTCCCCGCCGAGCGCGCAGATGGCGGCGCTCGCCGTCTTCGTCCTCGGATCGTTCGTGACAACATGGGCGATGGCATCCAATAGGTTTTTCTCCTCGACGGTCCGCATACAGAACGATCGCGGGCATCACGTTGCAGCCGCGGGACCATATCGGTACGTGCGTCATCCGGGGTACACGGGCGGCATACTGGCTATGCTGGCTACCCCGTTGGCTCTGGGATCGTGGGTTGCACTCATCCCCGGCGGCTTGGTTGCAGTTGCCTATATCCTCCGCACGGCGTGGGAGGACAGGGCGCTATTGGCGGAGCTTCAAGGGTACAAAGAGTATGCTGAGAGGGTGCGCTCTCTTCCTCTTGCGCGAGCGATACGGAGGGGCGCGAAGCGCGTCACGCCGCGCCCGGGCGATGGAGCCCGGAGTAGCGCGGTCCGGGGGCGCAAGCGGCGCTCGGGTGTCCGGCGGGCGCCGGCGGAGCCGGGGCCCGGCTCCGGGGCTGGGGGCGCTTGCGCGCGCGGACGCGCCCAGGAGATTGAGCTGGTCGGCGTGACATGGGTGTTATGGAGGCCGGGACTGGGGCGGCCCGGCCGAGTGCGGATCAGTTGGGCATGAGCGTTTTGGCGAGGACGTGCTCGTGCATGAACTCGCGGTGGAGCCGGCCGCTGAGCTCTTCGATCAGAATGCCGAGGAAGACGTATCCGCCGTTGGAGTATGAGTATCGCCGGCCGGGAGGAAACTTCATTGGCTGGTCCTTGAAGAGCGGGAAGTAGTCCGACGGCGTTTGAAGGTCCGACCATGGAATGGCCACGCGAAAGGCGTCGAAGTCCTCGACTGCTTCCTCATCGAGGTAGTCGAAGATCCCGGAGGTGTGATTGAGGAGCTGCCGTATGGTGGCGTCTGGGTCCACGTAGCCGGCGTTCCGGACTTCGAGCTCTTTGACGCGCGTGTCGAGCGAGAGCTTGCCGGCGGCAATGAGCGCTCCTATGCCGAGCGCGGTGAAGAGCTTGGTTCCGGAAGCGATGCCGAAGAGGGTTTCCGGGGTGTTCGGCAGGCTATTCTTGCGGTCGCGAAAGCCGAAGGCGGCGTTGCAGATGCGCCGGCCTTTCCGGGATATCGAGACGACCCCGCTGAAGTCGGTCTCCTGGGCCTTTTGGGTGATAGCCGAGTTGAGCGCGGCGTGGTCCATTAGAGATGGGTTTCGCCGGTAGCGTTGAGCTCGTGGCAGAGGTTGCGCGCACGGTTCCGTGCCTGGACGAGCTCGGGGTCACGAGGATCGTAGAGCTCCCCGCTTGTCATTTTCTGCCATTCCGTGGGCATCGGTCTTCTCCTTTGGGTTATATACTACAAAGTGGCTTTGCCTTCCAGGACCCCGAGACAAAGCTGCCCGAATGGTAGAACTTACGGCTTGTCGTTGGCCTTGCTTTGAATACCGTGCCGTGGGGCGGTATCATGCCGGATATGAGCGGAACGGCACGTGCAGAGGAGTTACAGGCGGAGCTCGAGCGGTGCGGTGATGAGCGTGAAGCGGCCAAGGCTGCGCGCTTTTTCAAAACCGGCGCGGGGGAGTACGGTGAGGGGGACCGGTTCCGAGGGATCCGGGTTCCACAGCTGCGAAAGCTGGCCAAGAAGCATCGAAGTGTTGCCTTGGAAACAGTTGAGATGCTTCTCCAGTCGAGCTATCACGAAGAGCGTCTGCTTGCGCTTCTGGTCATGGTGGAACAGTTTCGCCGGGGCAACGCCGATACCCGGGAGCAGCTGTTCCGGCTCTATTTGGATAACACGAGTGCGGTAAACAATTGGGATCTGGTCGATTCCTCGGCGCCACATATTGTTGGTGCGCACCTGTGGGAGCGTGAGCGAACGGTGCTGGGTGAGCTTGCCGCGTCACCGGTTCTCTGGGAACGGCGTATTGCGGTGATGGCGACGTTCCACTTCGTGAAGCAGGGTGAGCTCGGAGAGACACTACGACTTGTGGAGTACCTGCTCGATCGCTCGGAGGCGGCAGGCCGGGCGGAACATGATCTGGTGGCTAAAGCGTGCGGTTGGATGCTTCGAGAGAGTGCCAAGCGAGATCGGGAGACGGTGGAGGCGTTTCTGCGGCGCAACCATGCGCGCATGCCGCGGGTGATGCTGCGCTACGCGATCGAGCGCTTCCCGGAGGAGCTCCGGAAGGGGTATTTGCGGGGCGAGGTGTGACCGAGGGCCTGGGGGCCTCACTTTCCACTCGCCGATTCCCCATCTGGTTCTGTTTGTTGTTGCTCCTCCTTCTCAGCACGCGTCAGGAAATAGACCGGTGAATCGCCATCCGGCGGAATACGAGAAAGAGGTGAATGCCCGTCCCAGCAGCGAATCTCGGCGCTCACAAACATTACGGGTGCCGATGTGAGATCCACGTCTTCTCCCGCTTGCGGCTCCTGGTCGCTAGGCTGCGACTCCTGATCTGATCGACCGGGGCCGCTCGCCGTGCCGTTAGGATGCTGTCGGGCTCCATGGCGACTGCTCTCGAAGTTTCGGGAGCTCTCCTGAGACTTCGAATCACTCATAAAAGATTCCTCCGGCATGTTACTCCTGCCGAACCGGTCCGCGCCCGGCTGAACCTCTTGTAGTTGAACGGGCCGTAGCCGGCGGCTGCAGACTCCGCGTCAGGTTCCAAATTCGTTTCCGTTCTCGTAATCCTCTGGGTAGATGGTTTCCAGCTCGACATCGCCGTTCTGTTCGTAAGTTAACGGTTCCGGGCCTTCAACGTAATCGGCGGACAGTTCCGTATCCCTTCGAGCTGAGCGGACAGATCCTTTCTCGATAGAACACTTCACCGAGGTATGGACATCATATTCGTTTCCGCCCGTCCCGATCCACGTCTCCTCTCCCGGCCCTTCAAAGTCGCCGTCGTATACCCGGGCGGTCTCCGACACGTCTATATGGTCGTCGTCACTGTCTATGCTCCGGGAGGCAGCTGCTATCGGGGCCGCCGAGGGCGGTTCCGCTCCCGCTTCGTAGACGCGGAAGCTGAAAATCGGCTGGGCCTCGTTGCCTTCGTTCTCTTCCTGCTCTTCCTGACAGAGAACGGCAAAGTCGTCCGCATCTCCGGAAACGCTGACGGTAAGCGTTCCGTCGGGTGGTTG
>PWGF01000464.1 GCA_003554375.1 Spirochaetaceae bacterium | reverse complement strand
GTCCACTGCCGCAAAAGCAACGCGCAGATAGCTCGAGCCGATCGAGATTGTCCCGATTCCCCGATCAAGAAGAAGCTGTCTCAAGGCTTCTGCATCCACTCCTGTGCATTGCAGCGTCAGAAAGTAGCCGGCGTTGAACGGCAGCGGACGGAGGCGTGAATTGTTTTCTCGCTCTCTTAGGAGACGACGTACAGTGAGATAGCGTTGTCGGAGCTCTTCATATTGGCTTTCCTTCTCCTCGCGATACCCCTCTGTCTTCAGTAGTCGGCAGAGCGCGTGTTGGCCGAGCGTGTTCGCGTTGGATATGCTGGAGCGCAGGCTCCCCATTATCTTCTTCTGGACCGCCTCGGCACGCTCGTCGTTCAGCTCCGGTGAGCCAAGCGTAAGAAATCCGATCCGCAGTCCCCACATGTACTCTTCCTTGGTTGCGCCGTCCACCTTGGCAGCGACAAGGCGCGGATGGCACCGAGCCAGCAAGGCAAACAGCGATTCCTGCAGGGCGTCTTCTTCATAGACCAGCCCAAAGTATGCGTCGTCGCAGATGGCGAGTACGTCCGTACCCGCCTTTGCCGCTTCTTCCAGGGTTCCGACAACGGCCGCAGCCTCTTTTTCTGTAGGGACGTATCCTGCCGGGTTATTGGGGAAGTTGAGAATGGTGACGATCTTTCCCGTTGGTGCGGCTTCGTTGATGGCCTGCCGGAATGCGTCAACGCCGAAACCCTCCCGTTCGTTGAAGAACGGGAAGGTCCGGATGGTCGCCTGTCGGCGCTGCTCGAATATGAGCCGGTAGTTTCCCCACATGAGATCCGGTATGACGACTTGATCGCCCGAGTCAACGAACAACTCGCCGAGTTGAAAGAGCCCGTTGGTGAGGCCTGCCGTCACCAGCGGATCCGTGAGCTGCGCTTCCTTGAGAGAAGGATTCTTCCGTTCCATCTCCTGCTTCCAGAGCGAGCGAAGCTCCCTGTTTCCGGGTGTCGGAGAGTAGGCCACCGCTTCGTTCGGCGTGAACTCCGGAAGAAGCCGTGTCAGCGATGGAAGCATGATCGGGCATCCCTTTTGGAATGCGGTTCCAACGGTGGCATTGAACCGATGAGCTCGAGCGGACGCCTCCGCGGATTGTGCGACGATACCTCGAGGAAAGAAAGCACGTCGTCCGTAAGCGCTCAGCATGCGGCCTATTGCCGTATTCTCAAGGGTGGTGTTTAGTTCTTGTGCCAGCGGGTTCATCTCCGATCACAATAGTCTGAGAGAGCACGTCGCGCAAGCACCTAACGGGAATATGGTCGCGATTTCGCCGAAGAGGCGCTATCTCCAATAGCTCCAACAAATTGACAGCCGGCACGGAAACGCATACATTACAGGGGCCATGCCGGGCGACAAGGGAGATGCGTCGCGGTCGGAACCGCTCTCCGATCTCGACGACAATTTCATCAAGCGAGTGATCTCTTCTATCCTGGGAAGGAACGACCCGGAGCGCCGCCGCAAGCGGGCGCTTAAGCAGATCGCAAAGCAACTCCGTTCAAGCAAGCATAAGTTCTATCGAGTTCGTGGCGAGTTGGCGCAACCGGCATTGGCACGGTTTTTCTTCGACATCTATAAGGTCGTGGGGCCGGCCCAACAGATGTTGCAGAACGCCAAGAGCAGCACGGCGTTGCGCGCTATCGTTGTCGAGCGCCGGTTGAGCGATGAGCAGCGGGCGCAGAGAGATGCTCTAAGCGAGGAAGCAATATCGGAAGCGGCTCAGCAGTACGAGCCGAAAGAGCTTGCGAACCGGCTGCGGAAGCTGTTGGGGAACTTCGCGTCCGGGTTTGACGCTGCCACCGTTCGGGAAATCAACGGTACTTACAGCTTGCTCACGGCCTTCTTGGACTTCGTAAGCTTCGATTACTATTTTCTCCTGCGGAAGTTCGATTCGTCATTGCCCGAAGCGAAATACAACGTTCAACCACGGTTTGAGGCGATTCAAGCAAAGTACGTGACCGACGATCTCAAGGATTTCATTGAGCTCCTTCCGGTCATGAAGCGGAGCGCGGACTGGAGCAGAGTTTTCGACGCACTCCAGGAGTATCGTGGGATCGAGATTGTGAATCGAAATGCCTGGCAGAAGGTCGTAGGGCGCTTGGAGGATGTCTACCGCTCAGGAGTTCTGACGCTCATGATCCGGCATGCCGAGCAAAACCCGGACTACATGCCCGAGGCCAAGATCCCTTCGGAAAAGATCGTAGAACCGTATCTCAACACGCTCAAGGCTCAGACTGAGAAGGCACTACAGAAGATTATAGAAGAGCGTCGCACCAAACGGGTGACACAGCTGTCGGAGAAGGTGTTCGGTGATAGCGCGGTCGCCCGAGCTAAGCATTATACCGAAAAGGCCGGAGAACAGCTTCAACGCTGGGGGGCCGGCACGTATCGATATGCGGCGGCCTTCAACTATCTGAAGGCATTTCTGCTGGATTACGTAAAACGGGATATCCGAGAGCTCCAAGATCTCCTTGTCATCCGGGGACGCTGGGCTGACAATATTCTCAGCCAACAGCTGAGCGATGCCTTTCACCAGGTCATGGACATCTCGTCCCGTGCCGTAGCTTTCGACGACTCTTTGGGGGAGGAAGGCGAGCTCGGGATGAAGTTGCGCCGGGCGATGGGGCGGAGCGTAGAACGCGACCAGAAGTCCAAGAAACTCGTCCAAGAGGTGGTCGATGACATTAACGACCGCGCGTACGCGATGATCTCAGAAGCCTCGCAAAATCTTGTCTCCATCGGCAAGGCTCTGAAAAATGTGCTCGAGGATCATGAGCGGTCTCGGCCGGAGCTGCTCCTCAACTGGCGGGAAATCGAGCAGTATTCTGAGCAGCCGATCCAGGAACGCATGGTCGACGTGTACAAACGGGTATATTTCTTCATCCAGCTCATTCAGCTACATGTCAAAGGCCGGAAGGGCGAAGGGGGCAAACAGGAGGAGGGGGCGGAGTCGCAAGCGGGATCGCAGGAGGAGTAATCGACTAGGGGGCCTCAGATCGTGAGCGCGGTTTGCACGCCCTGGAGGTCCGTGACCGGAGCCTGCTCGAGCCGGAGCAAGAAAGCCTTCCGCCGTGCCCCTTCTTGGGGGCCCAGTGAGCCCACCGCATAGTTCCCCAGCCGGCCATCGGCGCCCAGAACTCGGTGACACGGTATTAGGATGCAGATCGGGTTCTTCGCCACCGCGTTGCCTACTGCGCGCGCCGCATGCCTGCGCCCAATCTTGCGGGCAACGTCGCCGTAGGAGACGGTCTCACCGTAGGGGAGCTTGACCAGACGGCTCCAGACCGCCTGCTGGAACGGCGTACCGGGATAGCGGAGAGGGAGAGTGAACCGTTTCCTTCTTCCGGCAAAGTATTCGTCGAGCTGTAGCTCGAGCTCACCACAGGCATATTTGTTTGGTTCCGGAACACTCTCAGTTCCCCACGAATCCGGAGGGGTGAAGGCGACACGCAGCACTGTGCCTCTGCGATCTACTGCAAGATGGAGCGGTCCGATTGGCGAATCGTAGACGTGGGTGTAAACCCGATTCTGATGGGCGTGCATAACCCCGCCTCCTGCTCCCGAATATATCAGAGTCGCAGGCCGCTGTGCAGGGTGTTCTCCGTGTTGGCGTGGGTTATTTCCGGTTCCGGGGGTTCCCGGAATTCCGCGGTGTATTCGGGAATCGAGAGTGGTGGCGCCCAGTGGTTTGCGCGGTCCCGCTAGAACCGGTACCCTGGTCCAGGGAGGATATATGGGCAAGATCATCAGAGGGTTGTTAGTTGGCGCGGTGGCCGGGTTGGTTGTCGGCTATCTGATTTTCGGAAGGGTCGGCGGGGATTTCGTCAACCCGGTCGATCTTGTCGCTCCGTCCGAAGGGCTGCTGGAGCGCGGGCGTGCATGGTTGGAGGGCCACGAGACTATCCGCCGGAACATAGGGATCAGTGGCGGTGTCGGAGCAGTGGCGGGGGTGATCGTCGAGAGTATCAAGGGAGGTCGTTGAGTGTCCCGGAGGGCCGGCGCTTAGACGCTCCGGCGTCCGGTGGCGCGGAGCTTAGCCGGACCGGAGGTGCGGCGTCCCGGCCGCGCGGTGAACCGCCGTCTAAGCGCCCCGATACGGCCCGCGTGGGAAACTCCGTATAGCCGGTTTCTTCAATGCCCCTCGGTGTTGGAGAATTCGCGGACCCGGGCAAACGTTTCCGGAGGGAGGTCCGCCTGTAACACCACTGCGTTTCCGTCATATTCCCGGTGACGGACGGTCCCGGTCCGGTGAACCAATGCTACCAGGTCGTATCGACTGCTCGGTATACGGAGATCCGTTCGGTGCCGGGCTGCCGCGACTAGTTTGTCGATTTCACTTCGCACCTGTTCGAGGCCTCTGCCGTCCGTGCACGACACCGGAACTTGTGGGCCGTTTCCGTCAGGTCGTGGTGGCGGCTGGTCTTCCGACAGGAGGTCAAGCTTGTTCAGCACCGTGATGGTCGGCCTTGTGCCGGCGCCGAGCTCCTCCAATACTTCCCGGGTCACGCGCATTTCCTCTGCCGCGTGCATGCTCGATCCGTCGACGACGTGGATGAGGAAATCGGCATGTGTAGCCTCTTCAAGCGTCGATCTAAAGGCATCCACGAGGTCATGTGGAAGCTTTCGAATGAACCCGACCGTGTCGGTCAAGAGAACGTCCTCACCGTGCAGCTCAAGCCGCCGTGTCTTGGGGTCCAGTGTGGCGAAGAGCCGGTCTGCTCCGGTCACGTCCTCAGCCTTCGTGAGCGCGCCGAGCAGGCTGGACTTGCCGGCGTTGGTATACCCGACGACCGCGCCTACGAGGGGGCCTTGTTCTGTACGTCGCTTTCGTACCGTATCGCGGTGTACCCCTACCTGTGCCAAACGGTCGTCGATACGGCTGATCCGATCCAAGATACGCCGGCGATCCATCTCGATCTGCTTCTCACCTTCGCCGCGAGTGCCGCGCATGCCACCGCGTTGGCGCGATAGATGAGTCCATGCACGCTTCAACCGAGGTAAGCTATATTCGAGTTGCGCTCTTTCGATTTGGAGGGACGCCTCGCGGGTGGTCGCCCTCTCTGCAAAGATATCGAGGATTATCTCGTGGCGGTCCGTCACCGCCAGCCCGGTAAGCTGCTCCCAGTTGCGTTGCTGCGACGGACTGAGCTCATCGTCGAAGACTACCGCCTGAACCTTGTTCTGGTGCGCCTGCTCTGCTATACGCGTAGCTGCCCCGGAGCCGAGAAAGTACGGAGCGGTAGGGCGCTCGAGTCGCACCAGTTCCGTAACCGTCACGCGATAGCGGAGGTTTTCAACAAGCCGGCAGAGCTCCTCCAGATGATAGGCCGCGTCCTGGCGGGGCTCGGTTGGAGCGATCGTACCCACTACGAGGACGTCTGTTTGTTTCTCGCGATGCTCTATCATGAGGCCTGAATTATACGCGTCGTCACTTCAGTTCTCCAAGGCCGTTTCATTGCGCTCATGCGTTCAGACGATTTGCGCCGAGCGTGCCCAGTCGTAATGGTGCCGGCGGAGCTCGTCGATGGACGGCATCGGGAAGAACGCGAGCTTGTCCGTATCCCCGACGAATATTCCGTCCCTGATTATGCCGTACGAGACGCTTTCCACTACCGACCGTTCGACGTTCTTGTTCACCTTGTTCCGGGTATCAGTGACGGAGGCCACGCAGGCGCGAAGATGGTCCAGGTTCCGATCGTATATCCGTCCGATATTGCCGGTGTTCTCCGGGTGCTGGAAATCGATGCTCTTGAGGTCGGCGAAAACCAAGCGTGGCACCGTGACCTTGTTATCCGGCGCAGTCATGTACTTGGCGAACTCTCCGGGATCCAACCTGCTTACCACCAGAGGATGGATTGGGCAGATTTCTAGATACGTATAGAAAGCTCGATTCTGAGGTGGACCGCTGTAATCTTCCTTCGCAAGCTTGAGTACCCTGCCGTCCATGGTAGTGAGGTACATTGCCTTCATAACGTCTTGGGGCGTGTATTCGAGTGCCCGGTAGACGCTCATCCATACCGAATGCTTCGGTTGGCCGTCGGGATGCGGTACACACCGCTCCTTGGCATACGCCCAATCGAAAGCTTCACTGTAACCTTCCTCGACCTCTACGAAGATGATCTGCTCGTACGAGCCGTTTCGGGCTCCGACCGCCATGTACGAGCCGAACTCCTCAGGTTCCAGCTGCGATGCTATCAACGCCTCCAACGGAAAGACCGATAGATAATAGTGTATTGCCATGACCGCCTCACAATCGGGATTGGGATATCTAACAACATGCTAATCCAGCTTTCGGGAGCTGTAAAGTGAAACGTACCGCGTTCCCGCCTTGTTTGCGATGCGTCCACTTCCGTGTTTCCTGGAACCGTCGGTTCCCGCGCGCGTGCTCCCTTTTCGGCATCCAGACGGCCAGGCTTCCTTCCGAGGTGGTCGTCCAGGCAACGGGAAGACACTGTCCGCGCTTTGCGGATAAATTCGCTCGCGATAGTGCTCAAAAACCCCTATAATGCCGCGGCGGAGGAGCCGTTATGGAGAGCGCATGTGACGTGATCGCCCGCCGCGCCAGCATCCACTCATTTGACGGTCGCCGGATCGCGGCTGATGTCCGGGAGCGGCTTGCCGACTATCTGCGCCGGCTGCCTGATGCTCCCTTTGGCTCGCCGGTGCAGGCAACGCTGGTTAAGCCTGACGACGCGGCACTTGCGGAGCTTGCGGAGCTTACGCTGTACGGGAGCGTAGAAGGGGCAAGCGAATACCTCGTTGGATGGGTGCGTCGTGGGCGACGCGCAATGGAGGACTTCGGCTTCGTCTTCGAGCATGCGGTACTCTACGCGGTTGCGCTCGGGTTGGGGACCTGCTGGCTCAGCGGTACGTTCCGCGGAAGTCGTATTGCGGACCAGATCGATCTAATGGACGACTATGTAGTACCGTGCCTCACTCCGGTGGGATATCCGGCTGAGCAGCCCGAAGCCTTGGATCGCCCCGCCAAACATGCCGCCACCCCGCGCCGCCGCAAACGGTTTGAAGAGCTGTTCCACCGGTTGGAGTTCTGGGAGTACGACGGCGAACCCCAGGGGCCGGCCGAGCCGATTCGCGAACGGAATGCCGGCAGATACGGCCCGGTGTTCCGGGCGGTGCAAGCGGCGCCTTCAGCCTCGAATCATCAACCGTGGCGGCTCTATCGATATACGAGTGAAGGCGAAGGCGGTACGATACATCTCTTTCTCGAGCGGACACCGGGATACGCCAAGGCCGCAAAGGATATCGACGTGCAGCGGATTGATGCCGGCGTAGCCATGGCGCATGTGTCGCTTGCGGCATCGGAATGCGGCATCCAGGGCGAATGGCGCGATGAGCGACCTGAGTTCGTACCCGAAGGTCTGGAGTACATCGCAAGCTGGCACGAGCAATAGGGGCGATAGGCGGAGCACGCGGCGGCAATCGCCACCGCGTCACCGGAGTGTTTCGGCCTTTTCGGCGCTGTTCCCGGCATGTTTCACGCTCCCGGCATGTTTCACTGTGACGCTGCGCAGTAGGCGCGGTAGCTTGTGTCTACCAGCGTCTCGGCGTCCGAGTGGCGGGGGGAGAATCCGAGAAGCTCTCGGGCACGTTGCGACGAAGCCACGAGCTTCGCCGGATCGCCGGGGCGCCGATCCGCGAGTTCCGCGGGAATCTCCTGCCCGG
>PWGF01000516.1 GCA_003554375.1 Spirochaetaceae bacterium | reverse complement strand
TGGGAGTAGATCCATTCGTCGGAGGTGTCGACGATCTGGGCCAGCTCGTCGTTGGACACGCGTCGCTCGGGCACGTACGCTCCGTGCGAACGGATAACGGGATTCTGTGAGCTCACTGAGTGCAAAGTGCCGCTCCTTTGGGCTATGGATTGTGTGTTGGCGCCTACCGACTTCCGAAGGCCGCCACGGGGCTGCTTTCCAGGCGGGCACTTGCGCCGGGCGAGGCCAACTGTAGCCCGGCCACCTGAGCCGGTCAAGCCCACGCCGCCGCTGCCGCGAGCGCTGGGACCAACAATACTCGCCTCAAACTCCGCGCTTCAGTCGAAGCTTGTGAGCGACTGATCGAAGGCTCGTGCTTCGCCGCGGAAGAACTCCTGGAGCTCGTCCGCACTGCGGTCGCCCGGATGGGGGCCGGGGAAACGTTCGCGCGCCTCCTCCACGTTTTCCTCGTTGATGAAGTCGGGGAGAACACGCAGCCCACGGTATCCGGCAAGGCTCTCCAGGAAGACATAGCCGTCGGTCAGGTCGCCGAGCGTAAGCGCGTCGTACCCCTCCGCATACTGGCCGGTCTCGATCGGTAGCTCGGCCAGGGGCGTGCCGGGTATGGTGAACCCGGCTGCGCGCTCTTCGGGTGGCAAATGATCGAGAATAGCGTCCAGCCTGCCTTCGGCGCCGTAGTTCATGTTGGAAGGCAACCGTTCGTCCGGCCACGGACCGTGCAGGAAGAGCGTGGCCGTTCGGTCCCCGATCTCCCGGTAGATTTGGTTCCCTACGCTCAGCTCGGTATCGAAGCCGAGTCGCTGCATTTCGTCCGCGAGGGCGGGGCTTCGAAAGCGAGTGAAGGCATGGGGGAATGTCAGAAAAGCGACGACGCGGCGGTCGCGCTCGATGGCTTGAGCCCGCAGAACCTCGTACATGAAGTCGTCCGGAGCTCCGTCCGGAAGAACCTTGCGATACACTGCAGGGTCCTGGGTGTCCTCCTGTGTCCGGATATGCTCGTAGCGGAACTCCGGGGAGAGTGCAATCAGTTCGAGCGCATCCCCGGGCGCGGAATCGCGATTGTGTCGCCACACCGCCTCGAGTAATTCGAGGTATTCCCGGTATCCCTGAAACACATTCTGCTGAAACAGCAGACGTCGTGCGGTGGCTTCGTCGAATTCGGTCTGGAGCTCGGCCTCCGTGTGCCCGTCCCGTCCATCAGGTTCCACCTTACTGCCGGCGCCGATGAGGCTATTGAGCTCCTCTTGGTCCTTGGCGCGAACCAGATTGATGGCAATCGCGTCAACGCCGGCAGCCGGTAGCTGCGGCGCGAGCTCGATCAGAAACTCCACATGCTGACGAATGTGGCCGAGCGTTCCGAGGAAGACGACTTGATGCTTCCGGGCGTAGTCGAGCACGAAATCGTCGGCCGGACGGGCTGCTTCCTCGGCGTGCGCGACGTAAGGCGCGATCTCCTGCCGTGACATTCCCGGCCGCCTCGGACCCCGGTCGGAGAAGAGCCCGAACGGGTCGAGAAGCAGAAAGCCCGCGACAACAATGCCGATGAACAGTATCTTCCGTGACCGACCACTCATCCGTGCCCGTTGCGCGCTTGCCTGGCTCATACCCGGAGGATACACCGAGGAGTCCGGTTCCGTCACCTCCGGCCGAAGCCGCAGTGTCCGATTGCAGCGTGGCCGACCGGGATGAGCGGTACCGGGCCCGCTCCGTTTGCCGGGTACCGAGCTCATGGGACTGTACAAGCCCCGTATCGTCCGTGCTACACTGCTCCGGGCGTCGGTCGGCGACCGATTATTGGCGGCATGCGTCGAGCGCGGGAAATTCGTGCACGTGAGAATCGATATCGATGTCGAGAGGAAGTTGAGATGGAGAGACAGCGAGTTGTTGTGACGGGGCTGGGGACGGTCAATCCGTTGGCGAACAGCGTGACGGATACGTGGGAAGCGCTGAAGGCAGGCAGAAGCGGCATCGGTCCGATTACGCGGTTCGATCCTTCCGAGCACGTAACCAAAATCGCCGGGGAAGTCAAGGGTTTTAACCCGACCGACTTCATGGATCGCCGAGAGGCAAGGAAGATGGACCGCTTCTCACAGTATGCAACCGCATCCGCGATCGAGGCGATGGCGGATGCGGGACTCGAGCAGGGAAGCTTCGATCCGGCACGTGCCGGTACGATCATGGGGGTCGGGATCGGAGGATTCGAGACGCTTGAGGCTTCGTATCGCGTGCTCTTTGACAAGGGGCCGAGCAGAGTACCGCCAATGACTATTCCGAAGCTGATCAGCAACATTGGGCCCGGCAACGTGGCGATACACTTCGGCTTGCACGGGCCGGCCTACTCGGTTGCCACGGCATGTGCCAGCGGGACTGATGCAATCGGCAACGCGTTCCACTGGGTGCGAGCCGGGCACGGTGATTTCGTGATCGCCGGAGGCGTGGAAGCCTGTATCACCGAGATGGGCTTGGCTGGATTCAATGTTATCCACGCGCTTGCCGGCAACTACAACGACCGTCCGGAGGAAGCCTCACGGCCGTTCGACAAGGACCGAGATGGGTTCGTTCTGGCGGAGGGTGCCGGAATCGTAGTTGTCGAGAGTCTTGAGCACGCGCGCAAGCGCGGAGCTTCCATCTATGCGGAGGTGATCGGAAGCGGCATCTCGTGCGACGCAAACCACCTGACTCAACCTCATCCGGAAGGACGCGGCGCTCGGGAAGCCATGGAAGGGGCGATTGCGGATGCCGGCATCGCGCCCGAGGAGATCGACTACGTGAACGCGCACGGCACTTCGACCGCCATCAACGACCCGACCGAGACCAAAGCCATCAAAGAGGTCTTGGGAGAGCATGCGTATCGCGTGAAAGTGTCGTCGTCCAAGTCGATGAGTGGGCATCTCATCGGTGCTGCGGGCGGCTTCGAGGCGCTAGTCTGTGCGCTTGCCATTCGAAACGGCTACATTCCGCCGACAATCAATCTCCACGAACCGGGCGAGGGCTGCGATCTGGATTACGTTCCGAACGTCGGGGTGGAGGCTCCGGTGCGTGTCGCTATGTCGAATAGTCTTGGATTCGGGGGGCACAATGGCGTGCTGCTGCTCAAGCGGTACGAAGAGTAACGCGGGCTGATCGCGCTTGCAGCGCGGCCGGCCTGGCCCGCGGGACGAGCTATACAGTCGTTTCACAGAACTCCAGGAAACAATGTGGCAGGAATGCCGCGCCGGCGATCCGCCTGGGGCGGAGGCCGGCCTCCGGTCCGGCTGTCAACAGGGGTTACGGCCGACGGCCTGCTTCGCCCTCGTCTGTGCCTGAGACGTCCGGCTCCGAAGGCGAACCATCCGATCCGGCCCCGGATGCGTGGTGCTGCGGTTGCTGTGACTGGTCGGCGACCGCGGCACCTTGAGCGGCGGCCTCCTCGTCCTTGGGAGGCAAGCCCGCGCATTCCAGCACCTCTTTGCCGCTCAACTCCTCACGGTCGAGGAGTGCTTGGGCTACCGCTTCCAGCGCGTCGCGGTACTGTTGGAGCGTATTCTTGGCTCGTTCGTAGGAGGCAAGGAGGAGGCTCTGGACTTCCAGGTCTACCTCACGAGCAGTCTCGTCCGAGTGCTCGCGTTGGTGTCCGATTTGCTCGCCGAGAAACACGTTCTGGCGTTCGGCGGCAACAGAAAGTGGCCCGATCTTCTCCGACATGCCCCAAGCCGAGACCATCCGGCGCGCGAGCTTGGTCGACTCGTGAAAGTCATTCTCAGCCCCGCTCGAAACCGAATGAATTACCAGGTCTTCCGCGGCGCGTCCGCCAAGGGTCACGACCAGCCGATCGTTGAGGTACTCGCGGCTGTAGACGTATTTCTCATGTTCCGGGAGCTGCTGAGTGACCCCCATGGAGAAGTCACGAGGGATGATAGTCACCTTGTGAAGCGGATCCGTGTGCGGGAGCACTGCCGCGAGCACCGCGTGACCCGCCTCATGGTAGGCGATGATCTTCCGCTCTTCGTCCGTTATCTGTAGGTTTCTCCGTTCAAGCCCCATGAGGATCTTGTCCCGCGCTTGGTTAATGTGGCGATGCTCGATAACGGCTTTGCGCTCACGCGCGGCCAGGAGGGCGGCTTCGTTGAGCAGGTTCTGAAGATCCGCGCCGCTGAATCCGGGGCACCCGCGCGCAACGGCTTGCATATCCACATCCGGCGCGAGCGGCTTCTTGCGTGCGTGGACCTTGAGGATCTCAACGCGGTCGTTAAGGCTGGGCAGCCCAACAGTTATACGGCGGTCGAATCGGCCCGGGCGGAGAAGAGCCGGATCCAGGATATCCGGGCGGTTGGTTGCGGCGATGATGATGGTGCTGTCGTTCTGCTCGAATCCGTCCAGCTCCGAGAGGAGCTGGTTGAGCGTCTGCTCTCGCTCGTCATGGCCGCCGCCGAGGCCTGCGCCGCGGTGCCGGCCGACCGAATCCAGCTCGTCCACGAAGATAATGCTTGGCGCGTTTCGCTTTGCCTCTTCGAAGAGCTTGCGGACGCGCGCAGCGCCGACGCCGACGAACATCTCCATGAAGTCCGACCCGCTCATGCTGTAGAAGGGGACGTCTGCTTCTCCGGCAATGGCGCGCGCGATTAGCGTCTTTCCGGTCCCTGGGGGGCCCAGCAGAAGCACTCCTTTCGGGGTGCGCGCGTCCAGATTCTGATATTTCTCCGGATGCTTGAGATAATCGACGATCTCCTGGATCTCCTCCTTGGGGCCGGAGGCTCCCGCTACATCGTCGAAGGTTGTACTCTCTTTGGTCTTCTTGTAGAGCTTGGCCTTGTTCTGGTTGATCGAAAAGATGTTTCGGCCCTGTTGACGCATGCTTCGGAAGAGAATAATGCCGATCCAGATGAAGATGAAGAGCGGAAGTATATTGAGGATCACGGTGAAGAGGTTGAAATCCTGGGCAGGTTCCGTCCGGACCTGGACGTTCTGCTCTTCTAGAAGCTGGAGGAGATCAGTGTCTCCGAAAGATGGCACGTACGTCACAAAGCTCTGTTCCGGAGCGTCGTCTTGGGGGCGGAACGTCCCCTCGATGCGGTCGTCCTGTACCGTGACTTCCAGGACGTTCCCGTTCTTGACCTCCTGGCGAAAGCGGCTATACGCGATCTGATCTTGGTCTTGGTCAGCCATGAACATGTTGGCGATGACCGGGATCAGAAAAAGAATGATCAAGAAGAAGACGAAGTATTTGTAGCTCTGGCTTGCGGGCTTCTGCTCACCCTGGCCGTCGCCGGGGAGCTTGTTGCCCTGATCGTTGTTGTCCATGTTTCCGTCCGGCATAGGATCCTACTCACTGGGCCGCGTTACGCAGCCCTGTGCTAAATAATGTAACGGAACCGACCAAAAATCCAAGTCCCGCGGGGCCGCATGCCCGCCGAGTACGGCCGGGCACGGCGCACATCTCCTGAAGCTTCGACTCGAACCGAGAGCATCGAGTGCAGTTGCCAGAAGTGGCGTGCCGACGCAAATATTTGTCGGTATGCCATTTGCTGAGCCGGCGCTGTTGGCAGGCTACCAACGGAATTGCCTGCATTCCACACTCTGCACCCAGCATAGATATGCCTCAACAATAGCTATGCAGGCTCGTTGTGTCAAACCCACCGCAGCTCTCAGCCGAGCCGGCCTGGCGTCCGCCGTGGTTCTACCCTCTTGAAACGATCTTCGTGACGCGCGATTCTATAGACAGCAACCATGGATAGCTTGGTCTGTCGGAAACGGCCGGCCGCGCCGCATTCGAACGCCGGCATTACTACAGGGCGTTTCGCAACCTGTGACGCAGTCAGACGTTCCGATAGAAGCGGAGGAGGCGCATGAAAACGAATGCCTGTCAAGCCGTTGTCTTCGACCTGGACGGAGTAATCACGGCAACCGCTCGCACCCATTTCGTCGCATGGAAAGAAACCTTTGACGAGTTTCTTCAGAGCCGTGCGGATCTTCCGGAGGTGATGCGACGGGAGTTCACCCATGGCGACGATTACATTCCCTATGTCGACGGCAAGCCGCGTTATGATGGCGTGGCTTCTTTTCTGGCGAGCCGGGGCGTGGAGTTGCCCTGGGGCGATCCGTCCGACGATCCCGGGCAGGCGACGGTGTGCGGGGTCGGAAATCGGAAGAACCAGCGGTTTCGCGAGGTGGTCGCGCGCGACGGCGTGGATGTGCTTGACGGGAGCGTGGACCTGGTCAAAGGGCTCCGGGAGAAGGGCATCCGAGTGGCCGTCGCTTCATCAAGCAAGAATGCCGGCTTCATCCTGGCACAGACCGGGTTTCTGGACCTATTCGAAACGGTCGTGGATGGGAACACGAGCGCGGAACTCGGGCTCTCCGGGAAGCCCGCCCCGGATATTTTCCTCACTGCGGCCGAACGACTCTCCGCCGATCCGCAGCGGTCGGCCATGGTCGAGGACGCCTACTCCGGCGTCGAAGCCGGAAAGCGCGGGAACTTCGGCCTGGTGATCGGGATTGGTTCGGGAGAGCACGCCCAAGCGCTGAAAGAGCGCGGGGCGCACATCGTGGTGGGCGGACTCGGAGAGCTGTCGGTGGAGGATATCCAGCAGTGGTTCATCAGCTCGTAGGCCGCCGTCGCGGCGCGAATCTCAAACCCGGGAGGTGTAGCGATGGCAGGTAACGCGAAGAGCCGGAAGGCCCAGTCGAACAACAGGAAGAAACGGAAGCAGCGCGGGGGCAAGGGAGGGCCAAGAGGTCGCCGTCGAAGCGAGATGTACGTCAAGATGCCGGATCCCGTTCCCGACCGTGACTACGACCCTTGCCCTGTCTGCGGAGGCGAAATCAAAGATCCCTTTACTGCGATCGCGCATGGACGGACACGTCGCCCTGCGCACCTCGAGTGCATCGTGGAGGAACTCTCGGAGACCGAGAATGTGGGGACCGACCAGCGTATTGCGTATATCGGACGGGGGCGTTTCGGCGTAATCGACAAAGAGCCTGTGGTGGAGGAAGGCAAGAAACGCCTGTCCATCCGGAGGATCATCGAGTACGAGTCGGATTCGGAGCACGAGCAACAGCCCCCCTGGCGTAAGGAGCTGAGCCCCGGGATTTCGCGAGATTATTCGCCTGAGCCGGAGCCGCTATCGGAGCTCGATCAGAAGGAGAAACCTTCGCTCCGGGAGTCGCTCGGAACTAACCGCGACGCAATCTACATGCCTCGTGTGCGATAGGGCCGGACGACGTGCCGGCAGTCGGCGGCTTCTGAGATGCCGCGCGCTACCCTTGGCCCCGGCTGCGGCGCCGGCTGCCGCGCCGACCACGTGGCCGGCACGGCAACGGCGCGCCGCAGAGGGAAGGCGGGGCGTAAGCGTCGTTACGCTACGGTGATGTCGTTGTCCAGATAGACATCCTGGATAGTATTGAGGAGCTGGACTCCCTCCTTCATGGGGCGCTGGAACGCTTTGCGTCCGCTGATCAAGCCCATGCCGCCTGCGCGCTTGTTGATGACCGCGGTGATGGCGGCTTCTTGAAGATCGCTTTCGCCGGAGCTGGCTCCGCCGGAGTTGATCAGGCCTGCCCGACCCATGTAGTTGTTCATCACCTGATAGCGAGTCATGTCGATCGGATGGTCGCCGGAAAGCTCGGTATACATCTTCTCATCGAACTTTCCAAACTTGGTTCCGCCGCTGTTGAGCGCCTTATATCCGCCGTCTACCGTCGGAAGCTTCTGCTTGATGATGTCCGCCTCGATGGT
>PWGF01000530.1 GCA_003554375.1 Spirochaetaceae bacterium | reverse complement strand
CGGCTCAGTTCCGGAGAAGCGGAAGGAGATTCTGCAGGCATTGGAGCAACAGGAGATCGAGCCGGAGGAGGCGGTTCGCGCGCTTCGGGAGCTGGGGCAATAAGGGCACTGAGGAGGGCGAGTGTATGGATGAAGAGCGCAGCATGATTCTGAAGATGCTTCAGGACGGCAAGATAAGCGTAGAGGAGGCTGAAGCGTTGATGGAAGTTCTGGAGGAGCAGGAGCTTGCGCCGGAGCTTGAGCGGCATCGGCGGGAGGGCACGGGTGGCGATCGAGCCGAGGGGACGACGGCGGAGGACGGCTTCTCCGGCACGGACAGCGTTTCCGCAGGCGACGGCCCAAGCGGAGACGCGGAGATTCACGAGGAAGCCGGTAAGGGGGCCGGCGGAGCCGATGCGAAATCCGGTGAGCGAACCGATGAGCGAAGCGATGAGCGAACCGATGAGCGAACCGGGGCCGGTCGCGCCGGCCGGGGGCGGGAATTTCAGTTCGATTTCGGCCCCGAGTTCGCAGGTCTAGGAAACGAGCTGAGAGGGATCTTCGGGAAGGTGGGAGAGCTCGTCCGACGCGCTACCGAACAGGTAGAAGAACAGGTAGGAGATATCGATGTCGGTGAGCGAATTCGCGAGGCATTCGGAGGCGAGGTCTCCGGCACCGAAGTCTCCGGTCGTATTGCTGCGGCGAGCGCCGAACGCTTGGTGGTCCACAACCGCTGGGGAGGTATCCGGCTATCAGGAGAGGAACGGGACGACATCGAGGTCCATGTGGACGTGTCGGTGTACGGTGCGAGTAAGGAGGAAGCCGAATCGCTCGCAGATTCGGTGCGCGTTGCCTCCCAAGCGGAAGGGGCTTCGCTGATCCTATTCCTGGAGCCGGCGGAGACCTTAGAATCAGAGCGCGTTCGTGCCAACTACACGGTTCGGGTGCCGCGGCGGATGGCCTCGGAGATTACGGCGCTGAGCGGGACCCTAACTCTCGAAGCTCTGGAGGGAGAAACGCACCTGACGACGTCCAGCGGCGATGTCCTGGTTCAGCAGATCGCTTCCCCGGTTACGGTGAAGAGTCGGAGCGGTAACGTGACCGCCGGAGGGCTCGGTGCGTCGTGCCAGGTGAGCACCACGAGCGGTGACGTCTTGCTCGAGGACCTGGCCGGTCCGGTCCACGTCAACTCCAAGAGCGGCGATGTGCGAGCGCGCCGAGTTGCCCGGGAAATCGTGGTGAGCTCGCTCAGTGGCGCTGCCGTGCTGGAAGACCTCCAAACGGCTGTGGTGGAGGCTCGCTCCAAGAGCGGCGATATCACGGTGGAGATGAGCGAAGGGCCGGTGTCGCGGGTGGATCTCCAGACGCTCAGCGGAGACGTGGTACTGACGTTGCCGGCAGGGACTGCCGGCGTTCTTAGCTGTAAGACGACAAGCGGAACGATCGCATGCGACCTGGAAGTGGAGGCGGAGCATCGGAGTCGCAACTCGCTGCGAGGAACCTTCGGCGTGGCTCGTGCCGCTCAGGGGGCGGAGGACCAGTCCGCGGAAGCGCGCCTCACCAGCGTCTCCGGTGACATTCGGATAAAGGAGCCCTGCTGAGACCGCCGGATGCACGTTATTGCTTGACTGTGGGTTTCTGCGGGAATACCCTTTCTATGGCGTTCCTTCCGGTACGCGTTGATACATTCTCGAATGAGGAGCGATCTAATGGCCGATCTTTCTACCTACTACATGGGCATTCCCGTAAAAAACCCCTTTGTCGCCGGGGCATCGGGATACACGAAGGATATGGATAGTATCCGAAAAATCGAGGATAACGGTGCCGGAGCAATCGTTATCTCCTCGTTGTTCGAAGAACAGATCAAGTTGCAACGTTTTTTGCTGGAAGATGAGCTTACCCGCTATGATGATTGGCACGCGGAGATGACGGATATCTTCCCGGACGTGAAGCATTCAGGGCCTGAAGAGCACCTAATGTGGGTAGAGAAAGCCGTCAAGGCGGTGGATGTTCCGGTGATCGGGAGTCTCAACTGTACCGAGCAGGAAACGTGGGTGGAGTGGGCCAAGAAGATGGAGGAGACCGGCTGTCATGGGCTCGAGCTCAATTTCTTCGCAATACCCAACGATCCGAACCGCCGCGCATCGGATATTGAGTCGGAGCAACTCGATATCGCCCGTTCCGTTGCTTCGGAGGTTTCGGTGCCGGTTTCCGCAAAGCTCAGCGCGTTCTACACTAATCCGCTCAACTTCATCACGGAGCTGGACAAGACGGGTATTCGCGGATTGGTGCTGTTCAACCGCATGTTCCATCCGTCGATTGACATCGAGCGAGAGAGCGGGCGGTTTCCGTTCAACCTCTCGAGTCGCAACGACCACCGGGTGCCGCTCCGTTTCGTCGGGCTGCTTCATGGAAAGACCAACGCCGGCCTCTGCGCTTCCAACGGAATCCATAGCGGAGACGACGCCCTGGAAGTACTGCTGGCGGGGAGCGACGTGTTCCAAGCTGTGAGCACGTTGTATCTCAACGGCTTCGACGTTATTGAGAAGATACTTTCTCGGATTTCGTCATGGATGGACAGCAAAGGCTACTCTACACTCGATGAGTTCCGTGGCAAGCTGAGCGAGGAGAAGTCCGCGGAGCGCTTTGCATATCGAGGCAGCCAATACGTGAAGATGCTGATCCACAGCGACCGGTACCTTGAACGGCCGACGCTAATCTAATAGGCTTTCGGTGCTTTTCCACGAGCTGTTTCTCCGGCCTCCGGGTGCATCCGGAGGCCGGTGTGTATCCTGCGGTCGGGCGGCGGAGACTCATGACGATTGAGAAAACTGCATTTGGCGAGACACCGGAAGGCCATCAGATTGATAAGTTTACTATATCCAACGATGGGCGTATCACGCTTCAGGTTATGACCTATGGAGCGACGCTGCTCTCGGTCAAAGTTCCGGATCGAGACCGGCGGCCGAACGAAGTCACGCTTGGATTCGACTCTCTCGACGGCTACCTGGGAGAACACCCGTATTTCGGGGCGACGGTGGGGCGCGTGGCTAATCGGATTGCTCGGGGTACGTTTTCGCTTGGCCCTCGCCGGTTCACTCTGGCAAAGAACCAAGGCGGCAAACATCACCTCCATGGCGGCACGGTCGGTTTTAGTCGACATGTGTGGAGCGCCGAGGTCTTGGCAGTCGAAGGTGGCGCCGGGGTTCGCTTCTTCCGGACCAGTTCCGCCGGTGAGGAAGGCTATCCCGGGAGGCTCGAGACCTCAGTCAGCTACACGCTCACCGACCATAACGAGCTTATCCTCGATTACTGGGCGGAGACGAATCGCACGACACCGGTCAACCTCACCAACCATGCATATTGGAATTTATCAGGGGCCGGAACCGGTACGATCCTCAACCACTACTTGCAGCTGAACGCTTCGGCGTACGTGGAGGTCGATGAGGAAGGAATCCCTACCGGAGCGCTTAAGCCTGTTGATGATACTCCGATGGACTTCCGCAAGATCAAGCGGATAGGTCGGGAGATTAAGTCGGTACCCGGCGGATATGACCACTGTTATGCGCTCGACGGGGGGGAAGAGCCGCTTCATCCCGTGGGGGTTCTCTGGGACAAGCGCAGTGGGCGTGCTATGGAGGTGCTCACCACCAAGCCGGGAGTGCAGCTGTATACCGGCAACAAGCTGAACAGCATTCCCGGGAGGCAGGGGCTCATCTATAAGAAGCACGGTGGGGTTTGTCTGGAAACACAGCACTATCCCAATGCTGTAAACGAGCCACAGTTCCCCTCATGTATTCTGAAGCCTCGAGAGATCTATCGTCACCAGACGGTTCACCGGTTCTTCACCAAGTAGGGCTGAAAACGCTCACGTAGAAGTGTCGGTGAGTCGGCTCGCAGTGTGCCGGGAAGTCTGCCGGAGCGGGGCGAGGCCCCGCCGGGATGGGGCGGAGCGGGACGTGCTGTGCCCGGGCGGCCTGGGACGAGGCCGGCCGGGACGAAGGGCGGGCGTCGAGTCCCTCAGTGTCTCGGCCGGATGAGTTCTCGGATGGGGCGCGAGGGGCCGCGCAACGCGCGGCCTTACTCCTCGTCCACTACCTCGTACTCGACGTCCTCCGCCTGGTCGGCGCCGGCTGCACCGGAAGCTCCGGCCTGTCCGCCCGTCCCGTTGCCGCCTTGTGCGTCCGCGGCACCGTGCGCGCCCGCCGCCGCTTGGCCCTGCTGTTGGGCCTGGTAGGCTGCCTGCCCGATTGTCTGGGCGGCTTGCTTAAGCTGGTCGACCTTGGTCCGCACTGCGTCCTCGTACTTGTTGTCGAGCGCGGTCCGAAGCTCCTTGATCGCGCTTTCGATCTTCTCGCGCTCAGCGGCGCCGATCTTGTCTCCGTACTCGTTGAGCGACTTCTCGGTGGAATACGCCAGACTGTCCGCCTCGTTGAAGAGCTCGGCGCGCTCGCGCGTTTTCTTGTCCTCTTCGGCATGGCGCTCGGCGTCGTCGACCATCCGCTTAATCTCTTCCTCGTTTAAGCCCGAAGAGCTCTCGATCCGGATCTTCTGCTCTTTGCCGGTGCCGAGGTCCTTCGCGGAGACATGCACGATGCCGTTTGCATCGATGTCGAAGGCGACTTCGATCTGGGGGACCCCACGCGGCGCAGGCGGAATGTCGGTAAGCTCGAAGCGACCGAGCGTCCGGTTCTGAGCCGCCATCTCTCGTTCGCCTTGGAGCACGTGAATGGTAACCGCCGTCTGATTGTCCTCTGCAGTCGAGAAGATCTGGCTCTTGCGCGTTGGGATAGTCGTATTGCGCTCGATGAGCTTGGTGAACACGCCTCCCAACGTTTCGATGCCGAGCGACAGCGGCGTGACGTCGAGAAGCAGAACATCGTCCACGGAGCCGGAGAGGACGCCTGCCTGGACGGCCGCGCCCACCGCCACTACCTCGTCGGGGTTGACTCCTTTATGCGGGTCTTTACCAAAGACCTCCTTCACCAGGTTTTGGACCATCGGAATCCTGGTAGATCCGCCTACGAGGATCACTTCGTCGATGTCCGAAGCGCTCAACTCCGCGTCCTTCAGAGCTTGTTGGCACGGCTCCCGCGTCTTCTCGACAAGGTCGTTAATCATCTGCTCGAGTTTTGCACGCGTGAGCGTATACTGGAGATGCTTCGGCCCGGTGTTATCCGCGGTGATAAACGGAAGATTGATGTCCGTCGTCTGGGCGCTGGAGAGCTCCTTCTTAGCGTTCTCCGCCGCTTCTTTCAGCCGCTGTAGCGCCATTCGATCCTGGGAGAGATCGATCCCGTAGTCCGCCTTGAACGTCTGCACCATCCAGTCGATGATCCGTTGGTCGAAGTTGTCACCTCCCAGATGAGTATCTCCCGCGGTGGAAAGGACTTCGTAGACGTTGTCGCCGAGCTCCAGGATCGAGATGTCGAATGTGCCACCGCCCAGGTCGTACACGGCAATCTTCTCGTCCTTGCCCTTGCGGTCCAAACCGTAGGCAAGCGACGCGGCAGTCGGCTCGTTGATGATCCGCTTCACCTCCAGGCCCGCGATACGTCCGGCATCCTTTGTTGCTTGGCGCTGCGAGTCGTTGAAGTACGCCGGTACGGTGATGACTGCTTCCTTGACCTCCTCGCCGAGGTAGTCTTCCGCGGTCTGCTTCATCTTCTGCAGTACCGCCGCGGATATCTCCGGTGGCGAGAGGTCTTTGCCGCCAACCTCGATGCGCACATCACCTCCGGGACCGGACTTCACCGTGTAGGGCACCATGTTTCGCTCGGACTCTACCTCGCTGTAGCGGCGCCCCATAAAACGCTTCACCGAAGATACGGTGTTCTGCGGGTTGGTGATCATCTGGTTACGTGCCGCCTGTCCCACGAGACGCTCGTTCTTCTGTGTATACGCTACCACCGAGGGTGTAGTGCGCTGTCCTTCCGCGTTCTGAATTACCGTCGGTTCCTTTCCTTCCATTACGGCTACGCACGAGTTCGTGGTGCCGAGGTCGATTCCTATGATCTTACTCATATACCCCTCCTTATTCGTACGAGTTGATAGGGTCCGCTCTACGGCCGGCACCTATTCGGTTCGGGTTCTTCCGGCCTATGTTCATCCGGCTTCCGGCTCTCGGGCGGCTTCCCGGCGTCGATCCGATCAGCCCCGGAGCAGGGCGTTGGCCGTTGGGATACGGGTACAATGGTCCCGGGAAACCCGCCGACAGCCGAAAGCGCCCCGGTCCCCGTCCTCCTTTAGCCGGCGACCGGAGCTGCCTTCCGTCCCGCTACTCCGTTTCAGTTCCAAGCTGCCGCCGCTCCAGCCCTCAGCCGGAGCGGGGCGCCGGCAGCCCGTCGGAGCTCGAAGCTCCGACGGAAAAGCGAGGCTATCCGCTCTTGACCTGGATCTTGCGCGGCTTCTCGGACTCCTTGAGGTGGAGTGTAAGCGTAAGCACGCCTTGCTCCATGTCCGCCTCGATGTTGCTCCGGTCTACCGAATCGTCAAGCGTAAAGGTCTTGGAGTAATCCGCGTTCCGTCGCTCGCAGACGATGAGCTCTGCGTCCTTTGGTGCGGTCTCTCGCCGCCCGGTTATCCTGAGCGTGTCGCCCTCGACCTGCACGTCGAGATCGTCTTTGGTTACTCCCGGCATCTCGACCCGAACCATGATCTTGCCGTCTTCACGCCAGATGCTGCTTGCGGGTATGATGGTGCGCTTCCGCGTCTCCTCTTGTGCCTCGGGCTGAGTCTGTGGTCGGTTCATGGGCGTAGACATATGCTATCACCTCCTTCCGTTACGGGTTACTCCGCCGGTTTCCGTCGTGCCGGGTCGGGTCCGACAACGTCGGCGCCCGACGGATCCAGTTTCTTGCCTGCGGTTCCGGCCTTCGCTGAACTCGCCGGCAGTGTCCAACCTGTTGCGGTGTTGCGGCCAACGCCGCAGCCGGTTATTTCACCTTTACCGAGATCTGCCGCGGCTGTGCCTCCTCGCGCTTCGGCACACGAACTGTCAACACGCCGTCGCGAAGTTTGGCTTCGACCTTGTCAACGTCGACCGTCGCCGGCAAGCTCAAGGTTCGCTGGAAGCTTCCGTGCCAGCTTTCACGCCGAAAGACCTGATCCTCTTTGTTTTCGAGCTCGTTCTTCTTCTCACCCTTGATGGTGAGTACGTTGGATGCGACCGACACGTCCACATCCTTCTCGCTCACGCCGGGAAGATCCGCGTTGACTACGAACGCATCGTCCTCTTCGATGACGTCGAGTGCCGGTGCAAAGCTGCGATCAAAGAGACCAGGAGCACTCTCCCACAGATCCATGTCAAAGAAACGGTCGAGCTCATTGTAGAACCGCTCCAACTCGCTTCTTGGCGTCCAGTCTCTTCCGGTTGGCCGTCCCTGATTTCTCCTACGTACCAAGTTCATAGCGCCCCTCCTTCCTTGCTAAGTTATTCTCATTGCTCTTCAGTCCCAACGGGACCTGTTCCACTTACTACATAGCACAAAGCGTGCCAAGAACGAGACGTGATTGTAAAGTGTTATATAATAGTGACTTACTCTGGATGGAATTCGTCGAACAATCAGAAGACCGGCGTGTGCGTGGTTCACGATGATTCACTCCCCTTGAGCTTCCGCTCAACGGAATGTGTCATATATACACAACTGAGCCACAATGGCCCTGACTGGATGGTCCTCTGCGGCACAACGCGTTTGCGCTTGCGGCCGCGGCGTATAGTTTCGTTCGCCGCGATCGCCGTGGGCGGGTTTCTTGACATCGGTTCTATGCG
>PWGF01000558.1 GCA_003554375.1 Spirochaetaceae bacterium | reverse complement strand
GGGGGCTCGGCGGCGCGGGGGCGCTCAGAATCGGCCTGTGACGCGCTGCACCGCTTCGGCGACGTAGCGCGAGACCTTTTCCGGAATCGGCCCGCGACTACGAAAGTCAAACCGTTCGGTGAAGTCGTTCAGGCCCGTTTGAAGCTCCCGGCGCCGCCGCTCCATCACGGCCCGCAGACTCCGCAAAAACGTGACGTACTCTTGCGCGGGAAGCGTATCGCCGGCGATGGCCACCATCCGCGCGAGATGGCGGTAGCAGACTCCGGGCGAGCTATCGAAAAGCGATCGGAACTCCTCATTCCGTCGAAACAGGACCGAAATCGTATACATGTAGTTTCCCAGCGTCTGCTCCATCCGACGGCACACGAGACACTCCCGTTCGCGAGCTGCAATCACCTCCGCGCACTCACGGACTCGAGAGCGCCCGGCCGGGACCAGAGATCGCGGAAGGGGAATGCCCAGAAACCGGGGGCGCACAGCCCGCGCGAGGCGCTCGAGCTCCTCCTCCAGCTCGGCGCCCGACGTTCCGAGATGCGTCTCGGTCATGAGCGCCAATCCCAACCGGTTCCCCCCTTCGAGAAGCATGGAGAAATGGCGGCGGCAGAAGCCGCTGCGGTTCACCTCCATTCGCACTTCAGGCGCCATCACCGAGGTTCCCAGATAGAACTCCACGTACTGGCGCTCCAGCCGCTCTTCTTGGTAGCAGAGCGGGCAGTCCACTTCAGCGTGAAAAGCATCCCAAACCGGTATTGTTTCCAGCTCGAACTTCATGTCGTCCCCCGTCTGGCGCATGCGCTCTCTGCCGAGCGGTGATGAGCTCGGCCGGCGAAGCTGCTACCGAACACATGCAGCGACGTCGTTCCACCGACGCGCGCCCCTCCGGCGCGCAAGCCCAACACGACTCAACACGACTGTGGAAGCTTACTGCTCCACAAGGAAGAAACGTCCCCCGTATTCAGCTGCAAACCCCGCCAGCACCTCGAATGCGCGCTCGAGAGCCTTCTGCATCTCATCGTCGTCCACGCCCGCCTGCTCGCGAAGAAATGTCTCCACCGCGTCCGCGACGCCGGGCGCAGCATATGCCTTGGTCTGCCCCTCATACGCTACCACACGCGCACTCACTTCGCGCTCTTGCCCAGGCTCCGGTTGCTCCGTCGACAGCACAGTCACGGTAGCCGCATTGTCGGTGAAGAGATACAGGTAAGCGTCCCCGGTTGCGGAGACCGGAACCCCTCGTCGCGTCTGCCCCTCGAGCTGCACCCGGCGGCCGGCGTACTCATCGATCCGGGCATCCACATCTGCCGGCTCCAGCGTTGCGCACCCGAACACGCCCACGAGAGCTCCGAGTATTGCGGAGACGATGAGTGCGCGCTTTGGCGTCGCTCGCCCCGCACTCCCCGCCAACGCGCTTCCCGGATGGACGAGATCAGCGTCGGGCGTTGCGCTTCTGAGCCGGGCATGTCGGCGTGCACAGCTGTCTTTGCCGATGTGGAAGTCCGGACTCACCGTAGCGGCTCCCGGCCATCATGCCTCGAGGCGTTGGAACAGATCCACCATCTCGATCGCGCCGGCTGCGGCGTCCCAGCCCTTGTTTCCACCCTTCGTTCCGGCGCGGTTCAACGCCTGCTCGATCGTGTCGCATGTGAGAATACCAAAGATCACCGGCTTCCCCGTATGAAGCGCCGTCTGCGCCACACCCTTCGAGACTTCCGCCGCCACGTAATCGAAGTGTGGCGTGTCGCCGCGGATCACCGCGCCGAGGCAGATCACGGCATCCACATCGTCGCGCCGAGCGAGCCGCTGCGCCGCCAGCGGAATCTCGAAACTGCCCGGCACCCACACCTGGCTCAGCTTGTCGTCCTCGGCCCCGTGCCGCTTCAAGCAGTCGGTTGCCCCGTCCAGAAGCTTCTCCGTGATCAAGCTGTTAAACCGCGACAGCACGAGCGCAAAGCGCTTTCCCTCCGCGTGAAGATGTCCTTCAATCCGTTTCACGTTTCCTCCTTACTTTCCGCCTCTCGGGCGCTTACCGCTCGTGGGAGCTTATCGCCCTTTTGGGACCTGCAGCTCTCGAAAGCCCGTCGCTCCCGGCGAGCTTGCCGTCTCTCAGGCCGGCCGTCCCTTTCGCCTGCTATTTCTGCCTCCGGCGGTCCATCATCTGATCCGTACGGAATCCGATCTCCACACAGTCCATGTGGCGAACCGGTACCTGTCAATCTCGTGTTTCCAGAGCGGCGATCTCTTCGACCGATAGTAGCATGATCCCCAGCTCCTCGCCGATTCGCTCCAGCTCCGGCAGGCGCGCCATCGATCCGTCGTCCGCCATAATCTCGCACAACACGCCGACCGGGGGAAGACCGGCAAGCCGCATCAGCGCGACCGTGGCCTCGGTATGCCCCCGCCGCCGCTCGAGCCCGCCATCCACCGCGATTATCGGGAAGACATGGCCGGGCCGCGCAAAATCCTCCGGGCACGCGCTCTCGTCCGCAAGGAGATCGATCGTCCGGGCACGATCGTACGCTGAGATCCCCGTCGTGGTTCCCTCGATCGCGTCCACCGTCACGGTGAAGCGCGTGCCGAGCAGCGCCTTGTTTTCATCCTCCGGGACCTGCAGGGGTAGATCGAGTTCCCGAGCCCGCTGCTCCGTCAGAGCAACACAGATGAGCCCGCGCCCGCGCGCAGCAAGCAGATTCACCACGTCCGGGGTGATGCCGCGCGCCGCGACAATGAAGTCACCCTCGTTTTCGCGATCGAAGTCATCGACCACGATGATCGGCCGCCCCGCTCGGAGCTCGGCGTACGCCTGGGCCATCTTGTGACTCACGTTCGTTGCAGTTCTCATGCGTACCCCCATTCGGCGAGCTTCTCGCGCGTCAGCCCGCCGGAGCTCTCACCGGACCCGGAACTCCCGGTCCCGGAGCCGTCGGATAATCCGGACCGAGGACCGTGCCCGGCGGTCTCCCGGCCTTCATCGGTGCGCGGCGCACCCGTGCGCCCCTGCGCAACGGGCCGGCGGGTGTACGCGCCGACGAACCGCCGGACGTACCGGCCGATGATGTCCGTCTCGATATTCACCGGCGCTCCGGCGCCTTTTTGGACCAGAAGCGTCTGCGCGGCGGTGTGTGGAACGATGCTGATCTCGATACCTTCGTCGTCGACAGTCGCTACGGTGAGACTTACCCCGTCGAGCGCCACCGAGCCCTCGGGGACCATGAGCTCCAGAAGCTCCGGTCCCATACCGATCGACAGCAACCAGTTGTCCCCGCGCTTCACGGCGCTGCGGACAACGCCGACCCCGCTCACGTGCCCTTGGACAAGGTGGCCGCCCATGCGATCACCCGCGCGCATTGCCCGTTCGAGGTGCACCCGGCGGCCCTGCTTGAGGTCTCCAAGCGTCGTCTTCTCCAGAGTCTCGCCCACCGCTTCCACCGTGAAACGCGGCGGCATTACGCGAACCACCGTCTGGCATGCTCCGTCGATATCGATCGAGTCGCCGATCTCGCAGCCGCCTGCCACTCGCGGCGCTTCGATCTCGATCCGTACTCCCCCGGAGATAGGGCGAACCGCTCGTACCGTGCCGATCTCCTCAATGAGTCCCGTAAACATGCGTCTCCACCTTCCGAACCGGTCCCAGCCCGTCATAGATGCGATCCGGATCGAACAGTCCGGTTACCAGGAGATCCTCACCGAACCTTCGTACCTCGGAATAGACGAGCTCCCGCGCATCGCTCATCGCGCGAGCCCCAAGATCTCCGATTGCCGAAATTCCCGCTCCCAGCACCTTCGGCGCGAAAAAGACCGACAGGCGATCCACGCAGCCTGCAGCCAAGAACGACGTGAAGACGGTCGCGCCGCCCTCCACGAGCACGCTCGTGATGTCGCGTGCTCCGAGGACGTCCAGCAGCTCCTCGATCGCTACTCTCCCTCCGGTATCCAAACCGGGCCGGGCGGCGCGCGGCCGTTCCGGTTCGCCCGGCGGCTCCGAGGTGCGCGATGGTTCCGGCGCCCGCGGCGACTCAGGCGCCCGCGACGCTTCGGCGCCGCGCGGCCGTTCCGAAGAGAAGCCGGCGTTACGCCCCGTGCCGCTTCCGCTCATGCCGCTCGCCGCCGGCACCGCGCTCGCCGTCACGCGTTTGAATCGGGCCGGCTCCTCCGCCGGCTCGCCGCGGGCCGGGCGGTCGCGCCCGCTCAAGTCTGCGATGCCCCCGTACGAGTCCAGCTGCACCGTTTCCACGCCGGGCCGCTCGAGCGCAGCGGCCCGATCGGCTGCGCCGGCATCGCGCGCCGCGTGTGCGATGATCGTGGGTGCGGCGCCGTCGGTTACCACGCGCGCCTCCGGCGGTGTGCGGAGCTCGCTATCGAGGATGACCCGTATCGGATTGCGCCCCTCCACGTGCCGAACGGTGAGCGAGGGGTCGTCGGAGAACACGGTCCCGGAGCCGATGAGCACGGCGTCACAGGAGGCACGCAGGCGATGCACCTCCGTTCGCGCTTCTATGCCGGTCACCCACTGCGAGTCGCCGCTTGCCGCCGCAATCCGTCCGTCCATGGTCTGAGCTACTTTCATGTGCACGAACGGCCTCCGCTCACGAACCCAGACGAAAAACGGCTCGTTGAGCTTGCGCGCCTCTACCGCGTCCACACCGACTTCGACCTGAATCCCCGCGTCCTCGAGCTTCTTCACTCCGCCCCCGGACACGAGCGGATTGGGATCGAGGGTCGCGCATACCACGCGCGCAACCCCCGCCCGGATGATCGCGTCGGTGCAGGGAGGCGTTCGCTTTCCCGGTGTGTTATGGCAACACGGCTCAAGCGTGCAGTAGAGGGTAGCTCCGCGAGCGCGATCTCCCGCTTTGCCCAGCGCCATGGCCTCCGCATGCGGAGCACCGCAGCGCTCATGCCACCCCTCCGCAATCACATCGCCGTCACGTACCACGAGCGCACCGACCAAGGGGTTTGGAGAGGCCTGCCCCGTTCCGCGCCGAGCCAGCTCGAGCGCGCGCTCCATGTACGAGCGGTCGTCCATCGATCCTCCCAACCTCGGGGCTGAGCAATGTCGTATTGAGTGGGAGCAGCGTGCAAGCGGCGGGATGGAGAGCGCTACCGAAAACCGGCGCGCGGGGATCCGAACGCGCCCGAGCCGAGCGCGCCGCAGTGCGTGCATCTTCTCCCATCCGGACTGTACCGTCGGCACCGGAATTCCACCGGTTCCCTCCCCCGTTGTCACGATCGGGTAGGAATCGCGGGCTGTCACCGCCGGTCAGGAATCCCCGCCTGCCGGAGCGGCCGGGTCACCTTGCCCCGAAGATACCGTGTATAGAATGTAGCTTTTTGAGACGATCGTCAAGAAGCGCCGGGATGCCGAAAGCGGACGGCCGCCCCGGCGAGGCGCTCACGCCGTACGCCGCGCTGCGCGGAGGACGGCGGCGTAGGCACGGGGTACGGTGGAGCATCGCCACGGAGGTGGGGCCTGGTATAGAGCGGGAGATTGTCGGCGGCGGCGGTGGGAAGCATCGGCACGGACGTGGGGCTCGGCCCGGAGGAACGCCCGGATTCTTGAGATGGGAGGACCCAGCCCTCCGGAAAATCCACCAACAATCCTCCCCTCACGCTCCTTGGGTCACAGATCGCGGTAGCGCGGACGCGGGAGCGTCATAATCTCGCCCACGGAGCAGTAGTCGTCACCGCCGAGCCTGGCGAGAGGGCCGAGCCGGCGAATATCGACGCGGAGGCGCTCGTCGGCAAGGCCGTCTTCGAGGTAGACGCGTTCTACTCGTCCTAACACGACGGTTGCGCTTCCCGGACCACTTCCGACGGGGACCTCTTGGAGCAGGCTGCACTCGAGGGCCGCCGGAGCTTCGGTCAGGCGCGGCACCGAGACGACGCTGCTGGGAACGGTCCTTAGGCCGAGGTAGCCGGCTTCGCCGACCTCGCGCGGGAAATCGGCCGAGCTCTTGTTCATGGCGTCGGCGTGACGCTCGGTTGCCACGTGCACCACGAACTCTCCGAGCCGTTGGATGTGAGCGAGAGAGTCCTTCTTGTGATCGGCGCTCTGCGGATTGTAGCTGAAGCTTACCGATACCGTCGGCGGGCTCGAGCACACGCCGTTGAAGAAGCTAAACGGGGCCACGTTCACCGAGCCGTCCTCGGCGAGGGTGGTAATCCATGCAATTGGTCTGGGCACGACGGATCCGATGAGAAGCTTGTGCGCGCTTCCGGGATCGAGCTTGTTGGGATCTATCTCCATCGTTTTCTCCTCCCTCTCAGAGCAATTCGGGCCCGAGCCCTTCAGCCCCGCAGCCCTTCGGTCCCGCAGTCCCGGGGTCCCGCAGCCCCGCGGCCCTTCGGCCCCGGGGGAACTCCGTCCTCCTCAGGCGGCGTGGGCAGGTGCCGGCGCGGCGGAGCCCCGGGGCGGGCCAACTGATGCGTAGACACGCTCCCGGTGAGCCGCGCATAATTCGCGGCTCACCACGCGAACGCGACAAGGATGATGCCATTAATGAGCACGAAGGGAAAACCGGGTATCGGAAAGCGCCGGAACGGAGTGCCGGCGCGGGCTGAAGCACGCAGCGCCCATCGCCAAGGGAGCGATCACCAACGGGCCCATCACCAACGGGGCCGTCGCCAACGAGGCGATCGGAAAGGCGGCGACCGGAAGCCGCGGGGTCTGCGAGCGACAAGCTGGATCCGGGACGCGGTCGTATACCAGATCTATACGCGGAGCTTCCTGGACACGAACGGCGACGGGGTCGGCGACTTTCCGGGCGTGACTCGGAAGCTCGACTATCTGGCGGAGCTGGGCGTGGACGTGATCTGGCTGAGCCCATTCTGCGACAGCCCGAACCACGACAACGGGTATGACGTCTCGAACTACCGGGACGTCCACCGGGACTTTGGTACATTGGACGAGTTCGACGAGCTGGTCGCGCGAGCGCACGGGCTGGGAATCCGGATCATGATGGACCTGGTCCTCAACCACACTTCGGACGAGCACCCGTGGTTCGTGGAGTCGGCAGCCTCCAAAGACAACCCCCGCCGTGCCTGGTATCACTGGGCGCACGGGCAAGGGGCCGCAGGAGAGCTTCCGCCGAACAACTGGGACAGCTACTTCGGTGGACCGGCATGGACGCGCGACGAGCGCACCGGCATGTGGTACCTGCACCATTTCTCCGCCAAGCAACCGGACCTCAACTGGGGTAACCCTGACGTACGGGCCGAAATGCACGACATCGCACGCTTCTGGATCGAGCGCGGGGTTGATGCCTTCCGGCTCGATGCAGTCCACCACATCGGCAAGCCCGAGGCGTACATCGACGCGCCGGAGTCGGGAGGTCGGCCCGGGCGGACCGCCTCACCGCACTTCCGGAGCTACTGCAACCTCCCGGCGACCCACGACTACCTCCGTGAGATGCGCGAAGCGGTGTTCGAGCCGAACGGGACGCCGGCGGTCGGTGAGACCGGCGGGGTGACGCCCCGCATCGCCGCCGAATACGTGGACGAGCGCCGGCGAGAGCTCGACCTCATCTTCCGGTTCGACCACGTCCGTTTCCACGGGCGCCCACCGGCTGAGATCGGCCGTCTCTTCCAACAACGCTATCGCTCGCTCGGGAGGCGCGGATGGGACGCGCAGTTCTGGAGCAACCACGATCTTCCGCGACATCTTTCGGTCTTGGGCGACGATCGGTGGCTTCCGGGAAAAAGCGCGAAGCTCTTCGCCATGCTCCTCCTCACATCATGGGGCACCCCGTTTATCTACCAGGGTGAGGAGGT
>PWGF01000345.1 GCA_003554375.1 Spirochaetaceae bacterium | reverse complement strand
CTCGGCTCGACGGCATCGCCGATCAGCTTGCTGAGCTGCGCTCGCTCTTCCTCGTACCGCGGACTCGCGGTGAGGTTGGCGAGACGCTTCTAGCGGAAATGCTAGGGAGCTACCTCCCTCGTGAGGCGTACGATCTGCAGTACCAGTTTCGCGACGGCGGGCGGGTCGACGCGGTGGTGCGCCTGGGGGATGCCATGGTAGCTATCGACGCCAAATTCCCGATGGAATCCATCCGCCGTCACATCGAAGAGGGTGGCGCGGCGGACGAGCTCCCTTCGGACGCCGCTCGCGCCTTCGAGAAGCACGCCGCCGCGATCGCCGACCGCTACATCCGCCCTGCGGAGGGCACGATGGATTTCGCCGTGATGTACGTACCGAGCGAGGGCGTGTACTACCGGGCATTTGCGGCCGGAGGTGGAGAATTGCTCCGAACGCTTCTGAGCCATCGCGTGGTCCCCACCGGTCCGAGCTCGCTATTTCTCTATCTTGCAACAATCGGCTACGGGCTGCGAGGCATGAAGATCTCCATGCGTGCACGCGAAATGGCCTCGCTCATCGACGCCGTCCGCCAAGAGCTGGAGCTTCTTCGCGACCGGTTCGAAGTAACCGGCACCCATGTGAAGAACCTCAACAAGGCGTTTGCCGACGCCGAGGGCAGACTCAACCGGCTCGACGGCGCTCTGGGACGCCTGGAGCACCGCCGGGAGTAGCGCGGGCGTGCCGCGCTACCCGGCAAATCGCCGTAACCGAAGTCAGCTCCTCTCGCCTCCTCGTCCACACACGCTTCGCCACAGACGCCCATACCTTCAGTGCCAAGCCATTAGCACCCAGTAGAGCGCTCTTCATCGCCGGGCAAGCCGAACCGACAGCGGGAGGTGATCCGAGTACCCGGTGCCGCGGCTTGGCCTAAATCGCATCGGCGAGCCGTCGGAGAGAAGGAGGTACGGATACCGGATCACCTCGAACGCCTCGAATCGAAACGGCCCGATGTCTTCGCGCCCAAAACCGGGTCCGAGCACGATGTGATCGAGACTGTTCCACTCGCCGGCATAGACGTAGCTTCCCGGTACCTCCGATCGTTTCCATGGGGCAAAAACCACTACGGCACCACTGTCACCGATTCGAGCGGCAGCCGGATCCGAAGTCTGGAACAGGGCGTCAGCCGGAGACCGGGCAAACGGCTTGCGGCTTTCGGGCTTGAGAGCTGTACGCTCCAGGCCGTCGAAACGGTCGTACTCATCGTAGCTGAGGTTGAAGTCGCCGGCCGCAAGGACGGCATCTCCCAAGGGGACCTGACCGGCCGGGGCGGCCTCACCTGTCGTGCCCGCCGCGCCGGCCGTCCCCGCAGCGCCGGCCGTGGTCATGCCGGATCCCTGCGATGCCGCTTCCGGCGCCCGCGCTCGAATCCGCCGTGAGAGAATCGAGGCGGAAACCCGTTGCGCGCGGAGGCTCCGCTCGATTCCCCCCGCCTTCGAGTGCCAGTGATTCCCGATAACCACGAGGCGATCTCCCCCTACGTCGACATCGGCCTCCACAATGTAGCGGCCGGGCGCGGTAAACGGGACATTCATAGCGTGGGCCCGCACATCGTTTATCGGGAACCTGCTTACTACCGCCACCTGGAACGGGCTCCCCGGCGGTGCCGGCAACGCCCGGTAAGGATATCGGTAGTCTCTTAGGTATTCGTCGAAGAGATCGGAAAGCGCACGGGTATTCTCGATCTCCTGCAACACGAAGACGTCGGTGCCGTCATCCGCCAGATCGGCAATTACCTTTGCCGTGTTCTCCAGGCGGGAGTGGTACTCCTCCGTCCCCCATTGCGACCCTCGTGGATCAAACGATCGATACTCCGTGCCGTCGTAAACGTCGTCGAAGAGGTTCTCGACATTGTACGTGGTTACGACGATGCCGTCGTCACTCGTCACAACCGGCAGCATGCAGAAAACGACAGTGCCGGCGGCCACTGCGACTGCAACCCCCAACGCGAGGAGACGCGGGACCGCGCCTCGTCCTCGCACCAGCCGTCCCCTCGGGAGCCGCGGCAATCCGGAACGCCGAGCTTCCCCACTGTTCCTTCCACCTGCCCCGGAAGGCGAGGCGGTCGAGTACTCGGAATCCGCGTTCCTTTCCTTCTCTTCCCTCCAGTTCGAATCGAACAACTCTTGCATATCCATTGCGCCTGTTGCACCTCCTGTTCATCCCCTAGTACTGCTCACTTGAAGCTACTCCTTGAAAAAAAGCCGGAGTTTCCGGCATAAATGGATTGGTTCGGGCCTAGAACGCGACAAGAACACAGGAAGTGGCCAGAACTCCGAATCCTCTGCGATTTCGGTTCTCCGAGGTTGCTCTTCCGGGAGTGGTTTCGCCAACCCGGCCGACCCGCCGGGTTTTGCTTCCCGCTCAGCCTATCTCCGAAGCCGCTTCCACGAGCCGGGGCCTACCGGGGGCGAGCTACTCAACCAAGCCTGGCTTCATGTGTCGCTCCTACCGATTTGCGTTCATTTCGGTTTATGGTAAGGTGGCTTTCGGTACGGCAGAAGGGGGCGCGTTGGAACAAGTCGTATAGTGCTTCACGATATCTCCGTACCAAGTGATATTCAGTAACCGTCCGTATACACAGGAGGGATAAAATGGACCCATTGTATATCGTTGCACTGGGCGCAGGGGTCATCGGGCTCCTGTTCGTAGTGTTCCTCGTCAAACGCATTATGAGCGAGGACGAGGGGACTGAGACCATGAGAGACATAGCGTCGGACATTCGGCGCGGCGCTGCCACATTCATGCGGCGCGAGTTCCGGATCCTCGCGGTCTTCGCTGTCATCTTGGCGCTGGTCCAGTCGCTTTTCGTCGAACCGACCCCGTGGTCGGGGATCGTGTTCCTGCTCGGAACCATTGCGGCAGGGATTGCCGGCGTAATCGGCATGACGGTGGCCACCCGTGCCAACGCCCGCACCGCTCAGGCGGCAAGCCAACAGTGGCACCGCGGGCTGAAAGTCGCTTTCTCCGCGGGCGCGGTGATGGGATTCTCGGTCGTCAGCTTGGCCCTCCTCGGGATCACGCTCACCATCCTCATCTCGGGTGAGACCTACCTGGGGCTGAGCTTCGCCTTCGGCTCGTCGGCCGTGGCGCTCTTTCTGCGCGTCGGTGGCGGCATGTTCACCAAGTGCGCGGACGTCGGCGCCGACCTTGTCGGAAAGGTGGAGCAGAAGATTCCGGAGGACGATCCCCGGAACGCGGCCGTTATCGCGGACAACGTAGGCGACAACGTCGGCGACATCGCCGGCATGGGCTCGGACCTCTACGAGTCGTATGTCTCAGCGGTGGCGGCGGCGGTTGTTCTGGCGGTTGCCCAGCCGGCGCTTGACCTCATGGGGCTCAGCCAAGAGCAAGCGATCCTGGTACCGCTCACGCTCGCGGCAGCCGGCCTCATCGTCTCGATCATCGGAGCACTCTTCGTCCGGCCGAAGCACGTGAGTGACGACTTCACCAAGCAAGTAGCCGGGGCATCCCGGGCCATGAACACCGGCGTGTATATCAGCAACATCGTGATGATCGTCGTGGCCTTCGTGATCGTACATTTCATGTTGGACGACTTCTCGGTGTTTTGGGCGTTAATCTCCGGTCTGGTGGCAGGATACTTGATCTCGCTCTCAACGGAGTACTATACGTCGGCTGCATACAAGCCCGCACAGAACATTGCCAACTCCTCACAGAGCGGGCCGGCGCTCACGATCATCCAGGGCATGTCCACGGGTATGGTAAGCACGGTGATTCCGGTCCTTATCGTCGCCCTGGCTACTGTTCTGGCATTCGTCTTTGCCGGCCTCTTCGGCATCGCAATCGCGGCGCTCGGGCTCCTGGTAAACTTGGCGATTCTCCTCTCCATGGACTGCTACGGCCCGATCGCGGATAACGCAGCAGGTATCGCCGAGATGGCCGACATGGGCGGACACGTGCGAGAGCGCTGCGAGGCGCTCGACTCGGTCGGAAACACCACGGCCGCGCTCGGGAAAGGCTTCTCGATCGGCTCGGCCGCGCTTGCCGCCCTTGCGTGGCTAGCCACATACTTCCAGCAAGCGGGCATCGAGGTAGCAAACCTTGCCAACGTCGATGTCCTTGCCGGAACGCTGATCGGCGCCATGCTGCCGTTCGCCTTCAGTGCCATGGTCATGGGCGGAGTAAGCCGCGGCGCGTTCGACGTGGTAGAAGAAGTCCGCCGCCAGTTCAAAGAGATTACCGGCTTGCTCGAGGGTAAGGCGAAGCCGGAATACGTAAAGACCGTCGATATCGCAACCAAGCGCGCGCTGAAAGAGATGCTCGGTCCGGGGATCGTTGTTATCGCGGTGCCGCTCCTTCTCGGCTTCCTCTTGGGGCCGGAATCGGTTGCGGGCCTACTCGTCGGTGCCCTGGTAACAGGGTTCATGTTGGCGATTATGATGGCCAACTCCGGCGGCGCCTGGGACAACGCAAAGAAATACATCGAGTCGGGCGTATTCGGCGGCAAGGGCAGCGAGGCTCACGACGCCTCGGTCATCGGCGACACGGTGGGCGATCCGTTCAAGGACACCGCCGGTCCGGCGCTCAATATCTTGATCAAGCTTGTCGGGAAGGTGGCGGTCATCTTTGCCGTTGCCTTCATCGGCATCGCAGGGCTGTAAACCGAAAGGCCGGCAATTTGGCCGGTCGGACGCGGGGCGCGTTCCGAGGCGCTATATGCTGCCTCGGGACGCAGCCTCGGGCGCCCGTAGCAGATATCGCCTCCTTCCGTCGAACCCGAGCGTGGCCACGTCCGGCGCTGGAACCGACAGTCGCACTGCTTCGGTTGTGACACGATTCTTACTAACTGTACTGACTGAGTTGGCGAACCCGGGCTATGATACGATCTTCTTCGCGTTCGGGGTCCGGTTGCTCCTGCTCAAAGGGATGCTCGATAAGCTGCTGGTGAAGCACGATATATCGCGCTGCAAGCTCACAGACGATCTCCCGCGGAACCTCAGGTGCCTTACCCTCACCCTGATACCCTTGTGCCATAAGCCAGCCACGTAGAAACTCTTTGTCAAAATGACGGGGAAACCGGCCTTCGTGCGAAAATCGCCGTCCTCTCGCAGAAGCGCCGGAGCTGCCATCTCCCGCGCCCTCCGCGCTCTTTTCCACGTCACCGTGCCGGCGAAACCGTTCATACCCGGAAGCCGGCCAGTACCGTGAGCTGTCCGGCGTGTGGAGCTCATCGATCAAGACCACTTGGTCGTCGACGAACCCAAACTCGTACTTCGAGTCGATGAGCACAAGCCCCCGGTTGCGTGCGTACTCTCTGCCCCGACGGTACAGGGCGCGCGCAATCTGCTCCACCTGATTCCAGACTTCTTCGCGCACCATACCGTTTCGCACCACATCAGCTCCGGAGATTGGGATATCATGGGAGCCTGCCTCCGCCTTGGTGGAAGGCGTTACAATGGGCTCAGGGAACGCATCGCCCTGCCGCATGCCGTCAGGCAACCGGACCCCGGAAACTGCTCTCCCTTCGCGGTACTCGCGCCAGGCGGAGCCGGTCAAGAAACCGCGGACGACTACCTCCACCGGGAGCGGTTCCGCCTTTCGCACACGGACCGCACGCGGCGTCTCCATACCGACCACGTGGTTCTCCACGATGTCGGAAGTCTGAGAGAACCAGAACAGGCTCAACGTGTTGAGGACGATCCCTTTGAAGGGAATCAGACCGATGTTCCGATCGAAGGCGCTTACACGGTCGCTCGCTACCATCAGTAGCTCATCACCGAGATCGAACACCTCGCGTACCTTACCGTGGCGACACGAAAGATCCTCCGGCACCCGCTCCGGAGGGATCCCCGGAAAGCATCGGCCTAAATGCGAGGCAATGTCACGTCTTGTCACACTCTGCTCCCCTGGGCGAAAACCGTTGGACTGCGTGGGGCGTCCCCAATTACACCCGGCGGGTCCCCGTCGACTCTCTATTCCTTCTCCAGCTCCGCCCTTGAACCGACAATGCGGGAAACCAGTCCGTAATCCTTTGCCTCATTGGCACCCATCCAGAAGTCCCGGTCGGTATCTCGTGCGACCTTCTCAAGCTCCTGCCCGGTTTCCTCGGCGATGATGGAGTTAATCCGGTCACGCATTGTCTGAAGCTCACGCGCATGGATTTCGATGTCGGTGGCTACCCCCCGCATGCCGGAGAGAGGCTGATGGATGAGATAGTGGCTGTTCGGAAGCGCAACGCGCTGCTCCTTGCGCGGGGCCAATAGTACGAGTGCCCCGGCACTGGCAACCAACCCCATTCCGATCGTCGTAGTCTCCGGTCGAATGAACCGCAACATATCGAAGATCGCGAAACCGGCGTCTGCGTCTCCGCCCGGAGAATCGATGAAGACCCGTACCGGGTCGTCACTCGCGTCTTCCAACAAGAGGAGCTGCCGGACGACTCTCTCCGCGAGCTCTTTGTTAATCTCCCCGGATACCAGAATGCTCCGCGTCTGCATGAGCTTCTGCATGAGAAGCTCCGATCCGCGCTCGTTCTGTCTATCCTGTTCTTCCTGGCCTTCGGAGCGAGTCGGTTGCTCCGCGCTGCCCTGTCCGTTCCGTTGATGCAAATGAGTATCCTCCACGAGAACTCTCCTTTTCACTCGTATTCAGCTGCTTGTTTTGCGTCGATGTAGGAATGGTGGACCACACCGGGTCGACCTACGCGCTGCTTGCGCCGTAATATACTATGGTGAACATGAGCTCGCAAACCACGAACCACAGAAGCGCTTTCGCAGCCGTCGTCGGCCGCCCTTCGTCCGGCAAGTCCACCTTGATGAACGCGATCTGCGGTCATAAGGTCTCGATCGTGGCAGAGGTACCGCAGACTACCCGCAACCGTATCCGCGGCATCTACACCGAAGCCCGCGGGCAGCTCGTCTTCGTTGATACTCCCGGGTATCACGACAGCGAACGCAAATTCAACCTGGCGCTTCGGGAGCTAATCGACGGGTCGCTCTCCGAATGCGACATGGTTCTGTACCTGGTAGACAGCAGCCGGCGCCCGGGCGCGGAAGAACGCGCACTAGCGGCAAAGCTTGCCGAGTGCCGGCTTCCAATCCTGGTTGCCATATCCAAGATCGATCTTCTGCCGAAAGAGAGCGCCGACCAGAGAATAGCTGAGCTTACCGCGTTCGTGAACGAGTACCTTCCCCAACCCCCCGTTCTCCCCCTTTGCGCACACGACGGCACAGGCATCCCGGAGCTCTTGGACGCGCTGTTCGAGAAGGCACCGGAAGGGCCGATTTACTATCCCGAGGAGTTCTATACCGATCAGGAGCCGCGATTCCGCATCGCCGAGCTCGTTCGGGAGCAGGTGCTAAAACACACTCGCCAGGAGCTTCCTCACGCCGTATATGTCCTGGTGGACGACGCTACGATCGACGAAGAACGGAACGAGCTACAAGCCCGCTGCTTCATCTACGTGGAGCGCGAATCGCAGAAGGGAATCGTGGTCGGCTCGGGCGGCCGGATGATCCGAAAGATCCGACAAGCCGCCGAAGCAGAGGCAGGACTGCTGTTCGATCAGCGCGTCGTCTTGGACATTCGGGTCAAGGTACACCCCCGGTGGCGGCGGCGTGCAAACACGTTGAGCCGTCTTGTCTATTAGCGAATCGGCGGTATCCGACTCGTGCCGGTGCCGCCGGCCTGGGTGGGTAGCGTCCGGTGCAGTGGGGTTCCGCGGTGGCCAAGAGCCTTGGGCCCAGGCACGCGAACCGGACGCCGCCCCGCCGGCAACGCGAGGTATCTTATG
>PWGF01000336.1 GCA_003554375.1 Spirochaetaceae bacterium | reverse complement strand
GAGAAGCGCCGGCAAACGATACGGGGCTTTGGCGGAGCGTTTACGGAGGCTGCTGCTTGGGTGTGGACGCAGCTGCCCGAGGATGAGAAGCAGCAGGTACTCAACGCGTATTTCGACCGGAAAAGCGGAATCGGCTACACGTACGGCCGGACTCACATGAATAGCTGTGATTTCTCGCTCGGCAACTACGCAGCCGCCTCGGTTCCCGGGGACGTAGAGCTACGGAATTTCTCCGTCGAGCGGGAGAACCAATACCTGTGGCCGTTTATCCATGCCGCGTCGAAAGTCGCCGGCACCTCGATTCCCCTTCTTGTTTCTCCGTGGAGTCCGCCGGCCTGGATGAAAACCAACCAGGACATGAACAACGGCGGCTCCTTGCTACCGGAGTATCGCGATGCATGGGCACGGTACTACGCCAAGTACATCGACGCGATGCGCGGGGCGGGATTACAGGTCTTCGGTATCACCATCCAGAACGAGCCGGAGGCTACCCAAGTATGGGAAAGCTGCCGGTTCACCGCCTCTGAGGAAGCCCAGTTCTTGGGAGCCCATTTGGGCCCTGTGCTGTCCGAGCACGGGATAGACGACGTCCGCGTCTTCGTCTGGGATCACAACCGTGACCTTGCGTACGCACGTGCTCAGGAAATCTTCGACGATCCGATGGCGGCCCGGTATGCCCACGGAATCGCTATCCACTGGTATTCGGGTGACGATTTCGACCAAGTACTCCGGACGAACCAAGCCTACCCTGAGAAGGAGATCGTCTTCACGGAAGGGTGCATCGAAGGCGGGGTCCGCTTGGGCCGGTGGGATCGGGGAGAGATCTACGCCCATAACATCATTGGAGACCTGAACGCAGGCGTGTCGCTATGGCTTGACTGGAACCTTCTCTTGGATCAGCGCGGAGGCCCGAACCATGTCGGCAACTACTGTGATGCTCCGGTAGTGGCGGATCTCGATGCGAAGCGACTGCACTTTCAGAGCTCCTATGCCTATATCGGCCATTTCAGCCGCTTCATACAACCGGAAGCCGTTCGGATCTCCGCGGACACCGCCAACGGAGAGCCGGCTCCGTTGGAAGCTACCGCGGTCGAAAACCCGGATGGTTCGCTCGTCTGCGTAGTGCTGAACGCAACGGACGTAAGCCGGCGCATTGCGCTGAGCTTGGAAGAGCGGGTGAGCTCGGAGATTCGAATCCCCGAACACTCGATTACAACCTGCGTATGGAGTCGGCGAACCGACTCCTGACGCGAAAATCTCCCAAGGAGGTAGTGTTATGAGACAGATGACGAAAACAGTCGGCGCGGTGACCCTTGCGGCATTTCTGTTCGCCGGGTGCGCCACCTGGCAGGCTGAGCCGGACGGAGAACCCGAGCAGCCGGAAGCCGACGTGGAAGAGCAGATACCGCCGTTGAGTATCCCGGAGGATAATCTTCTCGGGGACGTGCAGTTTTCGGAGGAGTTCTACGTTCCTGATGAAGAGCCTGAGGACGGGGCTTTCGACACCCAGGATAGATGGCTCTTCCTAGAGTTCGGCGACGGAGATGCTTCGTACGAGCAAACCGACACGGGGTTGGAGCTCAACATCGCCGACGGCGGCAGTAACTCGTACTCCGTCCAGGTTCTTCAAGCACCGATCGAGATTGTCCGGGGCGGCGAGTATGAGATCGAGCTTGTTGCATGGGCGGAAGATGAGCGGGATATCGAGGTGAAAGTTGGTGGATCAGCCGGGCGTGGGTGGACGCCGTACAATGCAGGTAAGGGAGCCGAAGGCGGACAATTGGTGTCGCTCACCACCGAGCCGACAAAGCACTCCCTCTCCTTCACCATGATGGAAGAGACCGACCCGCAGGCGCGATTCGAGTTCTGCCTGGGTCTGGACGACACCGACGTGCACCTCGCTGCTGTTTCCCTCCGTCAGTCCGGCGAAGTCGCCGATCTTGGTGAGCTGGTGGCAGAGGACGTGGACGTCGACGCATACCTCGATACGGAATGGGAAGAGGTCTGGAGCGACGAGTTCACGGGCGACGACATTGACCGCGATGTATGGACGTTTGAGATCGGCAACGGCCACGAACAAGGGATCCCCGGGTGGGGAAATGCCGAGCGACAGTACTACACGGACGAAGAACAGAACGCGTTCATCCGCGACGACAAGCTGGTGATCCGCGCCCTGGAGGATGAGCGAAGCGATGAATACGGAGAGTACCCGTATACCTCCGCCCGCATGATCACGCAAGACGGGTTCACCACCCAGTACGGACGAATTGATGTTCGGGCCAAGCTCCCCTATGGGCAAGGTATCTGGCCGGCGATATGGATGCTCGGTGCCAACATCGGCGAAGTCGGCTGGCCGGCGTGTGGAGAGATCGACATCATGGAGCTCGTCGGCCACAAACCTGATACCGTGCACGGGACAATCCACGGTCCCGGTTACTCAGGAGGCGGCGGCATTGGCGATTCGTACTCGATCGACAACGAGTTCTCCGAGGATTTCCACGTCTTCAGTATCATATGGGATGAAGACGTGATCATCTGGCTGGTGGACGATGAGCCGTTTCACCAGGTGAGCGCGGACTACGTGGACCACTTCTACGGCGCGGATTGGGTCTTCAACCAAGAGTTCTTCTTCATTCTCAATGTAGCGGTGGGTGGCCACTGGCCGGGGTACCCGGACGATACGACCGAGTTTCCACAGGAGATGGAGGTCGACTACGTCCGCGTGTTTGATCCAGTCGAGTAAGAGAACCGGGTGCGCAAAGTGCCCGATGCAACCAGTCAAGGAAGGACACCTATGAAACAGCGCACAAAGCTTCTCCCAAGCAAAGCTGGGGGAGACACCACATGCGAGCCGACACGCGGTTGGCGCGGATGGGCCTATACGGCCGCCGCGCTCCTTCTGTCGGTTCTGCTCGCAACAACCGCATGCACCAGTTCCGAGGAGACAGTGGAGCCGGACGAGCCTCCCCCGGTCCCGGAGGATGCGGCATATCTCGATCCTGGTCTTCCCACCGAGGAGCGGGTGGAGGATCTTCTGGATCGGATGACGCTCGAAGAGAAGGTCGGGCAGATGACTCAGGTGGACCGTCAGTTTCTAACAACGCCGCGTGATATCGCTGAGTTCAAGCTCGGCTCCATCCTGAGCGGGGGTGGATCTCATCCTCCCGAGAACACGCCCGACGGCTGGGCCGACATGTATGACGAGTTTCAGGAGCAGGCTCTTGATACGCGCCTCGGGATACCGATTCTGTACGGGATTGACGCGGTCCACGGCCACAACAACCTCCAGGATGCTACAATCTTCCCCCACAATATCGGCCTCGGGGCCTCACGAAACGCTGAGTTGGTCGAGGCCGTGGCTCGGGCAACGGCACTGGAGATGGCCGGCACCGGCATGCGCTGGAACTTTGGCCCCGCTATTCCGGTCCCGCAGGACCCGCGGTGGGGACGAACGTATGAAGGGTTCGCCGAAACACCTGACGTAGTAGGCGAGCTCGGCGCCGCTGCCGTACGCGGATACCAGAGCGGCTCACCGACGGATTCCGATTGGGTTCTGGCTACTCCGAAGCACTGGATCGGAGACGGCGGTACGGAAGGTGGGGAGGACCAGGGGGACACGCCCCTGCCCCGCGAAGAGCTCATCGAGCTCCATGGGACGCCGTACGAGCCGGCAATTGCCGAAGGCGCGCGCGTGATAATGGCAAGCTACAACAGCTGGCAAGGAGAGAAGGTTCACGGGAGCCGTGAGCTGCTGACGGATGTCCTCCGTGGCGAGTTTGGCTTCGACGGGATGATTCTGAGCGATTGGGGCGCTATCTATCAGCTTCCGGCAGCGGAGGCGGGTCAGACGCGGCAGAGCATCGCCGCCGGGATCGACATGAATATGGTGCCCGACGACTATCGCTCGTTCATTTCCACTACCAAGGAGCTGGTACAAGAGGGCGAGCTGTCGGAGTCCCGGATCGACGAGGCTGTTCGCAACATCCTCACGATCAAGTTCGAGATGGGACTTTTCGAGGAGCCCTTTGCCGACCGGGGGCACCAGGATGCTATTCGAAGTGAAGAGCATCTGGAGCTCGCTCGAGAATCCGTGCAGGAGTCGCTCGTCCTTCTTCGCAACGAGGAGTCGACGCTTCCCATTGATGAAGATGTACGCCATATACACATTACCGGCCGCTTTGCGGACGATATCGGCGCGCAATGCGGAGGCTGGACGCTCGAGTGGCAAGGCGTGCGTGGCAACGTCATAGAGGGGACCAGTATTCGGCAGGCAATCGCCTCGCGAGCTCATCGCGGCATGGACATTACGTTCTCGGAGTCCCCGGACGGCGCTTCCCAGGATCTGCAAGCAGCCGACCTCGTGGTAGCTGTCATTGGGGAGCGGCCGTACGCCGAGATGGAAGGAGACCGCAACCGAATCGATATTCTTCCCACCGACGTCCGTCTCTTGGAGACCGTTTCGGCCGGAGAGGCTCCGGTTGCCGCCGTTCTACTGAGCGGACGTCCGTTGGTCCTTACCGACGAGCTTCCCATGATGGACGCGTTGGTGGCGGCCTGGCTCCCGGGAACCGAAGCCGACGGGATTGCCGACGTGCTGTTCGGGGATGTCGAGCCTTCGGGCCGCCTGCCGATGACCTGGCCGCGTCGCAACGAGCAGATCCCGATCCAAGTCGATGAGGACCGAGGAGGCCTTTGGTCCACGGAAGACCTCGCAGACACGGGATACGGCGTAGTAGACGAGCGCGAAACAGAGCTCAATGCCGAGGAGCTTGAATCGCTCCCGCTGTTCCCTTACGGATTCGGGCTAAGTTACTGATCTCCGCGACGGCGTCACCGCACCGGGGTGTGAGCGGCGCCACCTTTCCGAGAGCACCCCCGGGGACTGCATGCCGAGCTTCGGCAAGCACTCCCCGGGGCCGGCAACAGGCCCCGAGGGGCCCGGCAACAGGCCCCGGGGCCGGCAACAGAGCATGCCCGGCGAGGTCCCAGGCAAGAAGAACAATACGCCCGGAACCGGCAGCCCCCGCCCCAGCGTCTACCTACGATATCTCTCCCCTGACCGAGCCCCATGCCCGGGTGCCGGCGCGGGAGGAGGCTTTTCGACCTAAAACTCCCCGATCACTACCGGAGGGCGCCAATCTGCTTCGTAATCGGCGACAGGGCCGGACACGCCGTCGTACACCGGCTGGATTGCCGAGGCAATAGAAGGGCGGGCTTCCACCCGGCTGCCCGGGTGGAGCGGCGTCGCTCGTGACGTGCCCAGCGAGAACGCCACTCTTCGTTCATCTACGGCGCCGAAGTAGTACTCCCGGGGCTCGTCCACCTCAACGTGCCCGATTGCTCCGGAACCGAGCGCCGGATCAGCCGGCAGCCAACCGGCCCCGGGCAGAAGCACCTCCACCCAGTGGTGCTCCGTACTGTTCAACTCTTCGTCCACGCGGACACCACTGACCATGCGGCTCGGGATGCCGCCGGAACGGAGGGCGCTGACCATGAGCGCGGACAGCCCGAAGGAGCCGCCTGCCGACGCTTCGAGCACCTCGGCAACGGTTTCGCGGCCGCCCGTATCGTGCACCTCAAAGGACTCGATAATCCACTCGTAGATCGATCGGGCGGCCCGATACGGATTCTGTGCCCCGTGATCGTTGTAAACAGCGGCGATAGCGCTGTCATTCACGGGCAGGTGATCCTCCGCCCTCGTATACGCGGCGAAGCGCTCAGTGTTCTCGTCATAGGCCCGCTCCACCGAGCCCGAATCAACCTCGAGGCGCTGCTCCGAACGCCGAACCAGGAATACGTCCCGGAAGACGTACGCCTCGTTTTCGCCCACATCCGGTTTCTGGTACAGCGACATTCCGTAAAGGTTCTCCACCACCGGGTCAGCCCGACGCCTCAGAAGCTCCGTTTGTTGCGCTACGGCCTCCTGCGGCACCGGGAACCACACGAATAGCTCGTTCTGGGCGCCGTGGGTATCGACAACGAACCCCCTGAGCTCAGCTCTAGTAACCACGGCGAATGCCGCTGAGTCTCGCGCCGAGGCCGCGCCCGCGGCCCCCTGCACCTCCAATGAGCCCACGGCTCGTTCTCCGTCGCCGCGCTCAACCGTAACTGAGCCGGATACAGCCCCCTCCGGCACGAACACGTAGATCTCTTCGTCCGTCCACGAAACGTATGCGTAATCACGGTCGCGTGCCGCAATAGTCTCGTTTCCGTTGGCGAACTCGCTTCCGTCAGCGGAGTCGAAAAGGACGCGTCCGCCACCACGGTGTACCCCGAAGCCCGATCCCTTGATGCGGACCAGCTGTTCCGGTCCACTCGAAAACGGCTCCACCGAGTCTACCGTCGGGCCTCCGGACACGCGCTCCCTGGTAGCCCGTGGCGCGGTATCCGTACGCCGTAGCAGTATCCCCTCGCTGGAACCACGAGTCGTATGGACGCGCACCAGCCCGGACTCAGCATAGTCCGGCATACGAATCTGAATCTCTTCGTCTTCCCATGACCGCACTGCCGAGGAGGTAAGACGTGAACCGGCGACGGTGATATAGGACTCGCTCGAGCCTGTGCCGAAGTTCCTTCCCTGAAGGATTACGCTACTACCTTCAGTCACTTCCTGAGGAAACACCTGCTCCAGCACCGGCGGACGGCGAAGAAACCAAACAACGAGAACCAGAGCGCCAACCAGTAGAACAAACAGCGCCCCTGCAGTGACAATAGAACGGTGCGTCGTCGACATTCAGATCCGATCCGGCAGGTTATTCGTCCGATTCGTCGTAGGGACGGATGCGAACCTCAAGCTCAATATTAAACACGGAGTCCTCGTTTCGATCAACCTGGGTGCCGTCAGGAGCCTCTTCCAGGGCGTTTCCCAGTGGATAGAAAACTACCGGCTCGCCGAACGATATCGGTACGCTCTCGAAAGCACTCCGGTAGATGACCTGCCCATCCGAACCCGTCTCGTCGGACACCCATGTCTGCCCCTGCGCCACGAGGATGAAATCCCTACCGTCCTTATAGGGGGTGAACTGCGCGTGGACGACAACGGTGTCCCCCTCCAACCGCAACGTCACCGCACGCCCGGAAACCGTGAGCTCCGTAAGCTCCATGTTCCAAGCTGTCTCGCGCCCATTCTCAGTAACCCGCGCTACGATCTCCACGACCAGGACCCGCTCGTCCAACAGCTCAAGCACATCCTCACCGTACTCGTCGATCAGATCCTGGATATCGAAATCTTCGGCGGATGCTTGCCCCGCAACAAGCACTAGCAATGCCCCGCAGATCGCCCCTAATCGAGCGACGCGTCGCATCAACTGTCCCCTCCTTCGGATGCGTCATCTCGGCCAATCGGGACCAACGCCGGCTCCCCCCGGACCTCAAACCGAGGCGATTCCGGAAGATCGATTCGGATCTCCCGGTAACTCTCTCCCGCGTTCATCGCCCCCAACAGCTGTTCCACCTCAGCACGGTCCAAGCGAATCCGCGATTCGTCCACGACACCGGCAGTAGGCGGATCGGAAGGGAGGCCATCCGCAACGGCCAAGAGAGTGAATACGGAGCCGACCGCAAACGCTACAACGGCGGCTGCCACGGCGGCAGGAATCGGTATGCTGACGCGCCGTCTCCACAGGCGCTCGCTGCGAGCCTTGCGTGCCGACCCGATCGCGTACCAGACGCGATGCTGAGCATCTTCAAAATCCGGCTCCGGAGCCTGATCCAAGCTCCGGCGCAGCATGCAGAATCGATCGTATCGCTCCCGGCAATCGGGATCCGCCGCCAACGCTTCTTCAACGTGGGCTCGG
>PWGF01000429.1 GCA_003554375.1 Spirochaetaceae bacterium | reverse complement strand
GCGGCGCGCACCGGGACCGCCGCGCCGGGCCGTCCGGCCGCCACCGAGCACTCCGGGCCAGAGGCTCTCCGCTTTCCCCACTTCCGCAGCTCGTGACGTTCCCCGACGGCCGGACGTCCCAGCGGGCGCCCCTCCCGTCCTTCACGCTTCGGAGCGCAGCGGGGAGCGCGGACGGCAGTCGTACACGAACTCGGAGGAGGCCTAAGGGCGATTGGTTCCCGGGGCAGGGGCCGTCTAGGCGCGGTTGCCCACCCTCGCAAACCCGATGCCCAACTCTTCGAGGGTGTCGCGCAACAGTTCGATTTCCCCGTCGGTCAAGTCGTTTTCGAGACTCTGTTCCATGGGAACCTGCATAGCTTCCGCCCCACCGGAAAAATATTCTCATAAAATCCTATTGACAATCAGCGGAATCGCTGTCATAGTGTTTTCAACGCGTGATCAGGTGGAGAGTCTGGAGAGTCCTGGTCGCCCGAAGAAATTCACTGGCTGTGCTTCCGTCGGAGACGGAAGAATCGGGCGCCGAGTTGCTGGACTAAGAACCTGTGGTACATCGATGCCGAGCGGCTTCGATTCACGTGTTCACCTTGAGATCATCCCGAAAGCTGCAAGCCTAACAGATACTGACGAGCCGGATCTCCGATGCTGACCTCTCCGCGAGAAGCGCACCGCCGACGTATGGAGGTCATTCTATGTCCAACAAGGGTGTCATAGCGACAGTCACGTTGCTATGTTTCGTGCTTTCAGCTGCTCTCGGCTTCGGGGCCGGAGAGGCAGAGGACGAGGTAGCGGTTGAGGTGGATGAGCTCAACGTGCTCGGCGTCTGGACCGGGGATACGCAGGATCGATTCCAACAGGTTCTTGCGGACTTCACCGAGCGCACCGGAATCCCCGCTGAGTACGAGCCGGCCGGTCGGGATATCGGCACTGTACTCGGCACGCAGATCGAGGGCGGAAATCCGCCGGACGTTGCGTTGCTTCCGCAGCCGGGGCTTCTTGTCGAGTTTGCTGAGCGCGGCGAGCTCCAGCCGCTTGAGAGTGTCGTGGGAGATCAAGTCGACGAGAACTACGCAGAAGTCTGGCGCGATCTGGCGACGGTCGATGGGGAGCTGTACGGCGTTTGGTATAAGGCGGCGAACAAATCGTTCTTCTGGTACAACGAGAATGTCTACCGGGATGCAGGCGTGGAGCCGGCTGAGACCTGGGACGATCTCATCCGGAACGCGGAGATCATCTCCGACTTCGGCATTCCTCCCTTCTCCATCGGCGGGGGATCGGCCTGGACGCTCACCGACTGGTTCGAGAACATCTATCTGCACAGTGCAGGGCCTGACCGCTACGATCAGTTGACGAACCACGAGATTCCCTGGACGCACCACACTGTGCGCGAAGCGATGCAGCTGTTCGTCGACATCGTCGAGCGACGGGAATGGCTTGCCGGCGGCGTAGAGGGAACGCTTGAGGCAACACACCCGGAAGGGATTGTGAAGCCGTTCCTCGATCCGCCCCAGGCCGCGATGGCCTATGGAGCCGACTTCTCCGCGGGTGCCATTATCGATGAGACCGACGCGGAGATCGGCGGCACGGCTCGATTCTTCCCCTTTCCGACCATCGGTGGCTCGTCTCCGAGTGTAGTTGGTGGTGGAGACGTAGCGGTTGCGTTTACCGATTCCGACGAAACGCGGGACCTGATTCGCTACCTCGCCTCGCCCGAAGCTGCGGAAGTATGGGCACCGCTCGGCGGCTTCACATCTCCGAATCAGAAGGTTGATCCAGCGGTCTATCCGGATGAAGTCTCCCGTGGATCCGCGGAAGCCCTTCAGACGGCTGAGGTGTTTCGCTTTGATCTCTCCGATCTTCAACCCTCGGCCTTCGGCTCGACTGCAGGTCAGGGATTGTTCGGGCTGATGACCGATTTGGTACGGAATCCGGACGAGCTCGACACTATCCTCGAGCGACTCGAACAGGAAGCAGCGGCAGCCCACGGAGACTGATCCGTATGCCTACCGAACAGACGGCGGCCCGCAAGGGCCGCCGCTTGCGCATAGCTCGTGACTCCTGGGTCGCCGTTGTCATATTTCTCGCTCCGGCGGTACTGGTGCTCGCGTTATTCGTGGTCTATCCGATCGGATTCACCTTTGTCCGAAGCTTTTACGGTCGACTGGGTGACACCTTCGTGGGTCTTGATAACTTCGTAAGGATCTTCACGCAACCGCGGACCCTCATTGCCCTTCGCAACAACGCTATCTGGGTCCTCGTCGTGCCTGTGCTCGTCACTTCAATCGGGCTAGTACTATCAGTGCTCAGCGAGCGGGTGCGCTGGACGGTGGCGTTCAGGGTGTTTGTCTTCATGCCGCTTGTCGTGTCCGGGCTTGCCGCCGGCGTTACGTTCCGCTTTGTATACGCGCACAATCCTGACGTGGGTGCAGCAAACGCGGCAATCGGCACGGTTATCGAGGTGTTTGAGCCACCTGGCGACTACGCTGGGGCGCGTCCTTCGGTTCCCGAGCGGGTCACCGAGGCTAATGGTGGATTCGTCTCTGCCGACAAGGTAAGCCCCGGCGAGAATGCCCTTTTCGGGTTCGTCGCAATTGCGCCCCGACAGGTGCCGGATCACTCGACCGAAGCGCCGCTAGAGCTTACCGCCGCAGAGGACGAAATCCGCGGAGTCGTGTGGCTGGATTTCACTCCCGGAGGAGGAGGTACCCGGGGCGCGATCGATCCGGGACAGCAGGGGCTGCCGGATTTTCGCGTTGCGCTTTCGAAGGATGGACGAACGGTCGCGCGCACGACCACAGAACCTACCGGAGTGTTCGTTTTCGATGATTTGGATCCCGGCGAGTACTCCATTGTGTTCGAGGAGCGCAACTTCCGGGAGCCGTTCCGCGGCCTGGCGTGGCTGGGTCCGGGACTGATCATGGGAGCGCTCATCGCCTCCTATGTCTGGATAAACACTGGCTTTGCGCTGATCATCATCGGGGCGGGGCTTGCCGGCATTAACCGCGACTATCTCGACTCAGCACGGGTTGAGGGGGCGAACGAATGGCAAGTGCTCACCCGCGTAACAGTGCCGCTGCTTCGGCAGTCGCTTATGGTCGTGCTTGTGACAACAACCATCAGCGTATTGAAGATCTTTGACCTGGTTATCGTGATAGCACCGGAATCGGTACAAGCGCACGCTACCGTGTTGGCCCTCGAGATGTGGCGCGCTTCGTTCGGCGGAGCACGCGACTTCGGGCTCGGAAGCGCACTTGCCATCATTCTCTTCCTGCTGATTATCCCGGCGATGGTGTTGAACATCCGTCGCTTCCGTTTGGAGGATTGACCGTTGCGTATACGTGCCACAAGAGATCGCGTCGTTCCCCGCTTGCTGCGTTTTTTCAACCACGCGGGGGTACATGCCGTCCTCGTGTTGATCGCGGGGCTCTGGTTGATTCCGAATATCGGATTGTTTTTCCAGTCGCTGCGAACTCCGGCGGCAATAAGCCAGAGCGGGTGGTGGACCGTGTTTGGCGACCTAGGATCGCTGACGTTCGACTCATATCGAAAAATCCTGTCGAGTGCGATCATCGTTCGCTCGGTGCGCAATAGCTTTCTGATTACCGTTCCGGCGACGTTCCTCGTCGTCAGTCTGGCAGCGCTTGCCGGTTACGCTATGGCCTGGATGCGGTTCAAGGGGCGCGATGCGATGTTTCTCATCGTTGTTGCGCTTCTCGTAGTGCCGGTGCAGGTTGCGCTCATCCCCATTGCTCAGATCTACAATGTGCTGGGCGTTTTTGGCTCAATAGCCGGACTGGTGATGTTCCACGTCGGGTTCGGGTTGCCGTTCGGTGTGTTTTTGCTACGGAATATGTACGCGACAATCCCGGCCCCTCTCTTCGAAGCGGCCCGGATGGACGGAGCCGGACACGCGCGAATCTTCTTCACCATCGGGCTACCACTCGTCTCACCGGCGATTGCGTCGCTGGCAATATTCCAGTTCGTCTGGGTGTGGAACAACCTGCTTTCAGCAATGGTCTTCACCCGACCGGAGTCAGCACCCCTGACCGTAGCGATTCAGCAACAGATGCGAAACTTCGGGACCAACGTTGACATCATTGCACCAGCGGCCTTCGTACAGCTATTGGTACCGCTTCTGGTCTTTTTCGCATTTCAGAAATTCTTCGTCGAAGGCATAACCGGCGGCTCAGTGAAGTAGCCGAGTCGGCGAGGATGACAAGGACAGTTACGTGGACGGTGACACACGCAATGTCAGACAGGACGAGTCAAACACAATGAGTAACCGCATACGGGTCATATCCTATAACATACGCTACGACAGCCCGAGCGACGGCGCCGACCGGTGGAGCGCGCGACGACCGGCGCTCGTAGGGCTTCTTAAGTTTCATAGGCCCGACATCGTCGGCCTCCAGGAGGCGACCCCCCGCCAGGTCGAGGATATTGCGGCAGATTTTGAGCCCAGCTACGGATGGGTCGGAATTCCTCGGGACGGGAAAGGCACCGGTGAGATTACCCCGATCTTCTACCGTACTGATCGGTTCGAGCTGCTTGCCTCCAGTACCCGCTGGCTCTCAGACGAGCCCAACCGTGCCGGGTCACTCGGTTGGGACGCCGACGCGCCGCGCACGGTAGTTACAGCCGTCTTCCACGAGCGCGGACCACAGGAGCACATCCGGGGTGCTCCAAACGATACTACCGACAGCGATGGCGCGGACGGGCCAAGCCGGGAGAGCGCGAGGTGTAGTGCGAGCCGCACCAACACCGCTTCCGGACGGGAGACGGGACAACGGCGGCTGACGTTTCGCGTGTACAACACTCACTTCGACAATAAAGGAAAGGTCGCGGTTCAGCGCAGCGTCGAGCTGGTTCGCCGATGGCTCGACGAGGATATGGCCCACAACGACGCTCCGGCTCCCTACGTATTGATGGGCGATCTGAACTTTACCTCCGAAGAAGAGGGATATCGGCGCCTGTGTGAACACAGCTGCGACGCTCGCGTTGCAGCTAGAGAATCGGTGCACGGGCCGGAGTATACCTATATCGGCCCGGGCTTCGACGTCGGTGGAGAGCCGGGCACGCGCTACGACTATATCTTTGTCTCACCGGAGGTAGGCGTTCAGCGCTACGCGGTGCTTACCGACTCGCTTCACGGACGATATCCCTCGGACCATCTTCCCGTGTACTCTGAGCTCGATATCCTTACCGATCCGGTGGTCGACTACTCGGCCGGGCGGAGGAGCTTATGAACCTGACTACCACCAGACAGCTGTTTCAGGAACGGGTAGGAGTGGCTCTTCAGCGCCGCCCTGTCATCGCAGCCGCGTCGTTCGAAAACGCCAAAGAGGCTGTACAGTCCGAAGCGGGCATAGTGCTTCTTATGAAGTGCAGTATCACCGAGCTGATGTCGGATGACTTTGTCGCTCTGAGCCGCGGAAAACCAATGCTCATCCATCACGACTTCCTCGCGGGTCTCAACGATGAGCACGATGCCTTCCAGTTCCTAAAACGCTATGTCGACCCAGCCGGTATTGTTTCGACCAAAGGCAAGGTCGTGCGTGCGGCGCGAAGAGCCGGCATACCGGCGATACTCCGTGTATTTCTCATCGATCTCACGTCGTTCTTCCGCACGGTAGACGGCGTTCACGAGAGCGACCCTGACGCTATCGAAGTCATGCCCGGGATTGCTCCGCAAGTGCTTCGAAGGTTCCGGGAGTATCTCTCCCTACCAATCGTGCTCGGTGGCTTGTTTACAAGCAAAGAAGAGATGACGAGCGCCTTCGCCCACGGCGCGAATGCAGTTTCGGTTGGGTCAAGCCGCCTATGGAACTATGAACCACCGAAAGACTTGCCCAGTGGGGACAATAGCCTGTCACCCGAACAGTAACGACGCAAAACCCCACCGATCTACGAGCCGTACGCCTGCTGCTGTTTCTTCTGACCAACGAGATGGGCATCGGGTTTCGTACTACCGCGCTCCGGTACGACGAATGGACGCCGGACGCGGCGCAGATAGTTGATGAAACGCTCGGAGACGTCTTCGGCTTTCAGGTGTTCGGGCGTATAAGGAGCGTTTACCGGAGTGTCACCCTCGATAATGATCCGCGGCCATCGGGCATTCCCTATCGCCGCACGGGCCACGGCAACCATGTCCGCTCCATGAGCAATAACTGAGACGGCATCGCGGGCCGTAACCACGCCGCCTCCCGCGATAAGCGCAACCGAATCCGGAATCAAGGCCCGAACCGCCGGAATGGCCGCAACACCTGATCGCTCGTCATGAGGATCCGTTCGGGCGGCGTCCTTGAGCGAGAGATGGATGAAGTCGACACCATCGCGCACCATTGCAGGAACGATCTCGAGCGCCTCGGGAAGCGAGATGCCTGGATGTGGCACCGGCACCCCCGTTGAAACGCGTACGCCCACGACAAAATCGCTTCCGCACGCATCTCTGCCCCCGGATAATCTCCGAAAGAAAGCGATAGCGGTTCTCAAGCCATCCGCCGTAGTGGTCCTCACGCGTGTTGTGCTCCTTGCTGAGAAACTGGGCGATCAGGTAGTTGTGCGCGCCGTGTATGGAGTGGCACGATGATCGTGCCACTCCATTCCCCCAACAGTTTTCAGGAATCGCACCGCCGCGACTGACGCAAGAGCACGGCCGAACGAACGCATAGCCGGGCCATGGGTGTCCCGTGTATACTCTCTTTAGTCATGGGAGCGTCCATGAACGAGATGAGCGAGCTCCTGGAGCAGCAGATCGCGGGCGCACGTGCGGTAAAGGACTGTCCGATGGAACGGGATCACACAGCAATAGCCGATTGCCTGGCCGGGCTTCTTCTCGATCGCTACCAGTACATAGCCCTCGCCATCCTCTATGGCTCGGTTGCACGCGGGAGGGAGCACCCGGGGAGCGACATAGACCTTGCGATCGCGATGGACGCGCGCAGCCCATGTGCCGGCGACACCTTGGTCGACATCAGCCTCGCCTGCGGCGAGGTCACCGGGTACGAGGTGCAGGTGCGCGACCTCGCCCGGGCACAGGGCCTCTACCTCAGGGAAGTGCTCACCAGCGGTATCGTCATCGTGGATCGTGACCCCAGCGTCCGGGCCGAGCTTCTCATACGGATGCTCGACTTCACCGAGGACATGCTCCCCGCCATACGCCGAATCCGCGCGGCGAACACCGCACGCTTCATTTCCGGAGGCAACGATGGCCGAGCGTGACGTGCTGGACGCGAAAGTCGAGTCCATCCGGCGGTGTATCGAACGAATCGAGGCAAAAGCCCCGGGCTCGGTGCGCGAGCTCGAGAACGACTACGATGCGCAGGATATCATTTCCGTGAATCTCCAGCGGGCCGTCCAACTGTGTGTTGACCTGGGGGCTTACCTCATTGCAATGCGGGGCTGGCCCGCTCCCCGGACTATGGCGGACACCTTCACCGTCCTGGCACGGATGGAGGTTCTCGAGGATGACCTTGCCGACCGGCTCCGGCGGGCGGTCGCGTTTCGCAACATCTCGGTGCACGAGTATGAGAGCGTCGACTGGCACCTGGTATACCGGCTGGTGACCGAGCGGCTGGGCGACTTCCGCTCGTATGTTGCGCGGCTTATGGTTGCCTGGGACGCAGCGTAGTGCGTGACTTCGGCCGGGCTTCGGCGAGAGCTTGCCGGGCCGGAAAGAAAAGGGGGCGAAGCGGAGCGGTGAACCGGCCCAGACCCCGGAGGACGGTTACGCTCCCCGCTGCGCTCCGAAGCGTGAAGGACGGGAGGGGCGCCCGCCGGGGCGTCCGGCTTCCGGGGTACGGG
>PWGF01000366.1 GCA_003554375.1 Spirochaetaceae bacterium | reverse complement strand
GAAGTTGAATACCGCCGGATCTCGTTCCGGATCGATTCCGTGAAAGGTTGCCGGGGACGAGCCGTCCTCCGGGTACGGGTCGTAGCGAACGATCACCTCCCCCCGGAACGAAGTCCGAGGAGCCGCCGGGATACCTGCGTTGTCGAGCTCCGCCAGAAACTCTTCCGGACGCTCCACCGGATTATCCAGCGGAAAGCGGTCGCGATCGTCCCAGTAGCCCGGTGCGGCGATGGCGGCGCTCCCCACCTCGTAATTCGCCAGATTTCGCTCACCTTCGTTGCCGAAGCCGACCAGAAGCGAGTCCATGGCGACGAACGCCGCAACTCCCATCGCAATGGCGGTTGCGGTGACGGCGGTACGGCGCCGGTAGCGCGAGAGATTCTTGAGTGCCAGCCGAAGGAAGAACCTTGCAGATGCCCGCCGGCGCCCAGGCCTACGCGGTTCGGTGCCCTCCGTGTGTTTGCCGGCGCTCTGGGAGGTCCGCTCCGCTTCCGGCTGAGTATTCTGCCCGTGGCGAGGGAGGTCGGGTTTTCGTTTCATGACGTAGTCCTCCGATAGTGCCGGCCTCTACACGGTCTGGTGTGCCACCTGGCGCTCATCGCTCTCGACTAGACCGTCATGGAGCCGGCACAGACGATCCGCATAGTCCATTACCATCTGGTCGTGGGTGGAGAAGACGAACGTGGTTCCGTGGCTGCGGTTCATGTCCTTCATGAGCTTGAGGATGGCCTCGCCCGTTACCGAGTCCAGATTGGCCGTTGGCTCGTCGGCAAGGACGATCCGCGGTTCCTTTACGAGCGAACGCGCGACAGCGACCCGCTGCTGTTGCCCGCCGGAGAGCTTTGCCGGGCGCCGGTGCTCCATCCCCTCTAGGCCGACTTCCCCGAGGATGCTCATGGTGCGCTCGCGAATCTCCTCTTCCGGGAGGCCCAGAAGCGAAAGCGCCATGGCTACGTTTTCGTAGGCGGTAAGCACCGGGATGAGGTTGAAGTTCTGGAAGACGAAGCCGATCTTGTTTCGGCGGATCTCGACGAGCTCCTTGAAGGTCCGGCTGGAGAGACGCTCCCCGTCGACCTCGACGTCGCCTGAGTCCGCCGTATCGATGCAGCCGATGATGTTGAGAAGCGTGGTCTTTCCGGAGCCGGAGGGCCCGGCAATCGAGAGGAACTCCCCTTGCTCGATCTCCATGCTAACGCCGCGCAGTGCGTGAACGTGCGTCTCGCCGTCGATGTACTCTTTGTGAACGTCCTGTATGCTAATCATCGATCCTTCTCCTCTTATGATTCAAGTGCTCCAAGGTTCTCTTCGGGCGCCGAAGCTTCCGACTCGGCTCCGGTGTGCCCCCGTTTCGTGCGGTCGTGCTTTGAGGTCTCGGCTGCGGTCCGGCCCGGCCCGCCTCGATCCGAGCTTTCGGAATCTTCCGGGGTTTCGGTCGAGGACGAATAGGGACCGTACGGCTCGTCGGCGGCTTCGCCGCTCGAGGCATACGGCGCCCCTTGGCGTTCCGATTGCCGGTTCGATCGCGTCCCGCCGCCGGCATCGGCGTCCGAATCCCCGGCGGAGCTCGATTCCTCGTCGCCGTCCTCCGTCCCGGCCGGAGGCTGTCCCGTCCCGGCCGGAGGCTCTTGGCCGATGGTGCGCTGAAGAGCAGCTGCCCCGAGCGTGGTTCCCAGCCCCATGGAGTCCAGCGCCGAGCTCGGCACGATGACCATGTTCTTGTTGGTGCGCACGGCGTCGTACACCATATTCATGGCGCGGAGCTGGAACGCGGTCGGATTCTCCCGGTACCGCTCCGCGGCCTGTTCGAACTTCTCCGAGATCTCCACCTCTGCCGAGCTGAGAATGACGCGCGACTGCCGTTCCCGGCTGGCTTGTGCTTGCTTACTCAGCGCGTCTTCCAGCTGTTTAGGTATCAGGATCTCCTTGAACTCCACGGAGAGCACCGTAATGCCCCACGAGCTGGTCTTTGCGTCCAGGACCTGCTGGATCTGCCGGCCGAGCTCCTCGCGTTCGCTCAAGAGCGTGGCGAGGTCGTTCTTGCCGATCGTGTCGCGAAGCGCGGTAGTCGCAGAGAGGCGCACCGCGTCGAAGTAGTGCTGTACCTCCAGCACGGTCTTCTCGGCGTCCCAGACCATCCAGAACGCCAACGCGTCCACGTGGACCGGAACGGTGTCCTTGGTGATGGACTTCTCGGCCGAGAAATCCGTCACGCGAATTCGCATGTCCACGAGCTGGACGATGGTGTCCATAATTGGGATAAGGAAGTGGGGCCCCGGGCCTGCCACTCGTTTGAAGCGCCCCAGGCGCAGAACCACCGCCTGCTGCCAGTGCTTCACAATCTGGACCGACGGGGCAAAAAGGAAGCCCAGCGCAACAACGCCCAGCGCGGGACCGATAGCGCCGTAGGCGAAGCTGACGGCACCCGCGGATACGCCGACAATCAACGCCAATACCATGGGCCACACCGGCACGATCAGCAGCACAAGGCCCGCTGCGATTACCAGCCCGGCCAGAAGCGCCGCGTCCACGGCGGACGGCGGTATCCCGAGGACGTATTGAAGCCCCACGGCCAAAGCCAAGAAGACCACGACGACCAGCCCGGAGAGCGTCGTGAACTCGAACTGACGGGGGATATGGAATCGCCGTAGCTGCTCGTTGGCAAAGCCGGAAAGATCGGGCCGCTTCATTTCCTGCCCTCCTCATGGTAGTCGGTCAGATAACGTATAATGTCATCTACGGTGAAACCGTACGATGCCGCTTGACTGACGAAACCGCGTACGAGTTGGGAGAGTACCTCTTCTCGCTCGACCTCCGACATCTCTACCTCCCGGTCGCTTATGAAGGTTCCGGTCCCGTGCTGGCTACTTACGAGCCCCCGGATTTCGAGCTCGTTATAGGCACGTGCGACCGTGTTGGGGTTGACCCTGAGCTCCACGGCGAGGCCGCGGACCGTGGGAAGCTGGTTTCCCGGCTTGAGGCGGCCGTCCGCCATGGCCATCTCGATTTGAAGGATGATCTGGCGGTAGAATGGGATTCCGCTGGTGGGGTCCAAAGCTATGTTTATTGTCTTGCTCTTATCGGCCATGGATGACTCGCTGACGCCAACATTCACTGTTTCAGTTCTCCAGTGTATTAGCGAATTAGTACACCAGCAATATAGCCCATTTTTGTCGGCCCGTCAATAGCAGTTTCACCGATTATGCGGGTTTTTGGGGACCCTGGACCATCCATATGCTCCATACGATTGCTTTGCGGCGCGTTGGGACGTAGTATGGCGAGTAATGGACTATCTACCCCTGGGGCTCGCCGAGTGGGGGCTGCGGGAGCGGCCCCGAAACGACCATCCCGCTCTGATCCGGAGGTTAGGACTTACGCGCCTCGAAGTGGGGATCGGGACACATGCGCGTGCACTGCCGGCCGACGTGGAGCGCGGGCGCCATGAGGTCGAAACGCTGCGCTGGGAATCGGAGAAGGCACGGGTGACGACTCCCGCTGCAGCCTTGGATACGGACTTCTGCGTGCGCGACTGGCAAGAGCTGCGGGAACGGTTGGAGCGGGCGGAACGCGCGTTGCAGGTGGCAAGCCTGTGCGGCTGTACGGTGGCTCGCATCTTCGCCGGACTCATGCCGGTCGCGGAAGTAGATGAGGAGATCTGGCGGCGGCTACTTTACGCTCTCGGTGCTCTTACGGAGCGCGCAGCCGCGCTCGGTATCCGCCTCGGAGTGGAAACGCAGCCCGCCTTCGCTTCGACGCTCCAGGGAAGGCTGCATCTCCATACCGTGACCACGCAGCCGCACGCCCTCGAGCGGCTGGTGCGTGGGACACCCGCCGCGCTCGGCTTCACCTTCGATCCGGCGAACCTCCGGCCGCTTTCGGCGCTGCCGTTGGTCGAATACTGCCACTTGTTGGCCGAGCGCATCGTACACGCGCATCTCAAAGAGTGGACGGTCAACCCGGACGGATCCTGTCTTCCCGCGGCTGTAGGGGACATCCCGTTCGACTGGACGGCCGTCTTCGAGGCGTGTGACTATGACGGGGTCTGGTACATCGAGTATGAGCCCACGGCGGACCAGGTGGCCGGCGTCCGTCGTACGCTACAGTATCTTCGTCTCATCGGCGCGCGGCCGGATGATGCATGGGCGAGCGGCTCCGACGTGAGCTTCGCCGCGGGCGGCCGGGGGCGGTAAGCGAGCGGATCGCTCCCCGGCAAGTCGCCGACGATCCTTGGCTCATTCGGCGCGGGCGAAGGGAGAGTGATGGCAATGAAAGGCAAGTGCTGTCGGGTTTCGGCTATTCCGCCGGGGCCTGCGCGTAGGCGGCGTCCGGGAGTTGTGGTTTCGGCGCTTACGCTCGTCCTGCTCTTCAGTAGCACGGCGGTGCCTGCGTGGGCTGAGGGGGAGGGAGTCGGCGGGCGCGGCCCCGGCTTGGAGGAGTCCGGGCAGAGTGGCGCGTCGCCGGTGAACCGGAGCGCGGTTTTTCCGTACGACCATCCGGTTTACCGCGATCTGGAAGCAGTGCGGATGGAGCAGGGACTCTCGGTGCCGTGGACTTCCGGACGGTTCACCGGGTGGGACGTGCTGGAGCAATTGGAGCCGGTACGCCGGGAGAAGCTGTCGCGTGCAGGTCGTGAGGCCTACGATCGGATCCGTGGCTACGTGAATGAAGCCGGCTCGGAGCGGGCTGGGGCCGGTGAGCTTCATATCCGCGGGGCCGCGGAGAGCACCGCCGAGCTCTACCTCAGTCCTGGAGCCGACGATCCGGATTTTCAACACCGCGTGGCGGAGCGGCGGCCTTTTCTTGCGGTACCGGTGGAGTTCCTCCTCCACCGTTCGTTCTACGGCAGGGTCGATCTCGACCTGATCACCGATCGATTCACTCCGGAAGAAACCGGCAACCCGTTGAATGTGCCGCTAGAGCTGGACCAGATGGAGAATCAGATTCCAAACCGGTCGTTCGCATTGCTTGGAGGCGAGGGCTGGGCCGTGGAGCTCGGCCGCGATCGTTTTGGATGGGGGGCAGGACGAACGGGCACCGTGGCACTGTCGGCCGAGCCTGACTTCCATGAGTATGTGCGCGCCTCCTTCGGCAACGATCGATTTCGCTATACCTCGCTCATCGCGCCCCAGGATCCATGGCTCCCCTCCGAGGAGAAGGAGCGGCTGGAGGCGGACGACGACGACTATGACGATATCGACGATGGGTTCTACACCGAGTGGTCGCGGCCGGACCCCAAACGCTTTGACGAACGGGCAAAGACGCTCTTTTTTCATCGGTTCGAGGTAAACGTGGCCGAGCGGGCGCGGATCGCGCTCACCGAGGGAATCATGTACGGGTTACAGCGGCCGGACCTGCGTCTCTTCAACCCGTTTTTCATCTTGCACAACCGGATGGAATGGGAATACTCGGCGGCTTTCTTGGGGCTCGAAGCGGTTGTAACGCCGGTCCGGGGCGTTCAGCTGTATGCCGAATACGGGATGAACCAGTTCCCTGCTCCGTGGCGAAGCGACGACATCCCGGAGGCGTGGGGAAGCCTCGCGGGTGCGGCTGTGTCGTATCCTGTGGGTATCGGGTACCTCGGCGGCTACATCGAAGGCGCCTACATGAGCCCGTGGTTCTACGTGCGAGAGAATCCGTATGTCAGCTTCCACTACCGCCGCAGGCTTGAGTCGCGGGTCGACGGGCGGCAGGTAATCACGCAGCCGCTCGGCTACCGGTATGGCAACGACTCTGCAGTGGGCGGAGCGGGAATCTCGTACCGCGCGGGAGAAGCTCTGGACGTGGAACTCGACTACCGCCTGATTGCGTCCGGGGAGCGCAATCTCGATACGCAGTATAGAATCGGCGAGGAGGAAGCGGGGCTCCTCTCCCCGACCGGGACGCCTGAGTACCGCCATCGGGCAAGCTTGATGCTCGAAGGGAGTCCGGTCGGGACGGCTGCGCTCGTGGGGGCCCACGGAGGTGACCGCGCTCTGGCACCGTTGCGCTTCGGTCTCGAGCTGTACGTGACCCATATCCGGAACTACGAGAATGAGGCAGACAGGAGGCACACCGAAACCCACATCATTCCGTCCGTGAGCTATCGGTGGACCGGCTAGCCCGCATAGGAAGCGGCGGCCCTGGGGACGTAGGAAGCCGCCTGGGGACGAGTCCGCTCCGAATGCGTTTGCCGTTGGAGGGGTGAGCTCGGGCCTTACTCGATCAGAAGACTCAGATGAAGCTGAGAATAAGTGCCGCGCTGAGCCCTCCCACGCAGAGTGCGGCGACGAGCCCCAGAAGGAACGGCTTGAGCCCGAGTTGCCGCAGGCCGGCGAAGCGGGTTTTCATGCCGACCGCCGCGAGCGCTGCGACGAGAAAGGCCACCGCGATCTCGTTGAGGACGTGCCCTAGATCGAGCCACTGCTGCTGCGGGACTACCCCGAAAGCCCCGGACTCTCCGGTGATTCCTATGTCACCCAGAGAGCGCACGGCAGAGAGTGCCAGGAAGCCGAGCACGAAAAGGGGGACGACCCGAGTCACGCAGCGGTACGCGCGGGTGATGGTTCCAGGCCCGGCGTTGGAGCCCGGGGAAGCCGTACGCGGGTGTGAGCTCTCTGCGGCGCGGGCAGCCGGTGCCGGCGTCAAGCCGCGGGTGGAAGCCCAGAGCGAGATTGCCGGGATTACGGCGCCCATGAGCGTATTTCGCACGAGCTTGGTCACCACCGCGACGTCGAGAGCCGCGGGCTCTGCGTAGGTTTCAGCATGGACGAGCGCTGCCGCGGTTACCTGAGACGTGTCGTGGATCGATGTACCAAGAAACAGCCCGACCGACGTCGGTCCCGGGAAGACCGCGTAGGCAAGAAACGGATAGACGATGGTGGCAATGAGGCCGAAAATCGTTATCACGGCAACCGCATACGAGACCTCCTCGTCGCGGGCTCCTATGCCGGGCGCCGTGGCTACAACGGCTGATACGCCGCAGATCGACGTTCCGACACCGATGAGCATGCCGAGCCGTCGCGATATACCCGTGCGCGCAGCTGCCCACACTACGGCGAAGAGACCGAAGGCGACGCACGCGAGGACGAGCGGGAGGGCGCCCGCGCCGACCCGAACTACCTCGACGACGCTGAGGCGGAATCCGAGCAGGACAACGCCGGCTCTCAGCACGCGTTTGACGGCAAAGGAGAGGCCGGGCTCGAGGATAGCGGGAGGTTTCCACGAATTCGCGATGAGCAGTCCGATAACCAGAGCCGGCATTACCGATGAGACGGGGCTGCGGTCGAAACCGAGTACGTCGGTTCCGAGGAATTCGGCAAGCACGACCGCGCCGCCGGCGACTACGCCGGCGACAAGGAGACCCGGGATTATTCGTAAGACGCAGATGGCTCGATCGGGCATCGTCCGGATTGCTCCTTTCCGTGGGGCCAGAAGACGCAGACAACTTAGTTACCGAAAGAAACTATATTGCCGGAAGACGAGTGTCAAGAAGCGCAAAGCCCGGAGATAGGGCAAACGAAGTTGGTTACGGCACCCGCAAGCGCGGCGGCACAGGGCAAACGCAGTTGGAAGCTGCCGACAAGAGGCGGCGGGGAGTGGCCACCCTCAGCGCTTGCCGACGGGTTGCGACGAAGGACGGAAGCAGTCATCTTAAGTAGAGGCGCTGAGCGGGAGCGGGAGTTGTGCGCGAGGGACGGGACTACGACCGGCCCTGTGTAGCACGAAGGTTCTGAGCGACCAACGGCCTGAAACCGAGGATCCCATATCGAGAGAAGGAGCGGAACGGAATGGTACGGACGTCGAGAGTCGTCACTCTCATGGCATTTGCGCTGCTGTTCAGCTGGGGCTTGGCCGGTGTCTTCGCCTATTTCGGAGGCCAATGGGGAACGGCGCCGGCCACGCTGTTGTCGATCGTGTACGTGTTCGGCCCGCTCATCGCGGCGATACTGACGTGCAAGACCTACGGCCAATCGATTCGCGGCACGCTGTCGATCTCGCTGCGCCCGAACCGCTGGTTCCTCATAGCGTGGTTGGGCGCTCCGGTGCTGGCGTTTCTCTCGCTGGGAACCAGCATACTGCTACCCGGTGTGTCGTTCTCAGCGGAGATGACGGCGATGTACGAGGCGATAGCCCAGACTATGTCGCCTGAGGAAGCGGAAGAGATGAGGCGCGCGGCTGCGGAGCTGGACACGCATCCTGCCTGGCTGTGGCTGTGGCAGGCGCTTGCGCTTGGGCCGACCCTCCATGCCATCGCCGCGTTTGGGGAAGAAAGCGGTTGGCGTGGCTATCTGCAGCGTGAGTTCAGGGCTCTGGGGTTCTGGCGGGCTTCCTTTGTGATCGGGTTGCTCTGGGGAATCTGGTACGCTCCACTGATCCTCTTGGGGCACAACTACCCATCGGCACCGGTGGTTGGCGCCTTCATGATGGTACTCATGACGGTGGCGTCGTCGCCGGTGTTGGGATACGTTGCCCTCAAGGGCAGGTCTGTCGTGGCAGCAGCTATTCTTCACGGGACGCTCAATGCGAGCTACGGGCTTTCGATCATGTTTCTTGAAGGGGGCACGGAGGTCGTTTACGGCCTGTTGGGGATAGCAGGCGTTGTTGTTTACCTAATGGTGGACCTTGTGATCTACTTGCTCGATCCGGAGCCCGCCCCGGCGCACTCGCGATAGGCAACGGGAGGGAAGAGGTGTTACGTTTCACAGTATGAGTGCCGGCGGAGGAGGGATATGCAGGATGTGCGGTCGAGCTAGGGCACTTTTTGTTGCCGTGCTCACAGTTGCCGTGACTACGCTGTGGGTGACCGGAGAGCCACATGCGTCGGACGAGCCGCCGGATGACCGTGAGCGCACGGAGTACGGTCAGCGGGAGGAGCTGCGCGTGGCTGTCGCCCAGTTCGAGGTGCGCGAGCGTTATGCACACTCGCTGGAAGCGTTCAGAGGCGACGTTCAGGAAGTCGTTCGAGCCGCGGCGGAAGCCGGGGCGCACCTTGTGGTCTTTCCGGAGTATCTGAACGTATTTCCCGCACTGTATGGCCAAGACGAGCTCCTGGCCGCATTGGAAGGGCCGGAGCAGGACAGAAGCCGGTTGGAGCCTCGCGTGCGTGCCGCGGCAGGGGCGCAGGAGCCGCGCGATGATTACCACAAGTTCACCGAGCTATTGCAGGAGCATGCCGGCGTGCTCACTCCTCGTGAGCTCTTCTATGCCGCAGCGCCTGAGGTCTCGCGCCTTATGGACGAGACGTACGGGGAGGCCGCTGCTCGCTTCGACATCACTGTCGTGGCAGGGAGTTATTTCGCCCAGGACGGTGCCTCCGGTGAAAGCGGCCGGCTGAGGAATCGAGCTGTGGTATACGGACCGGAGGGGAATCGGATCCATGAGCAGGACAAAGCCTATCTGACGCCGTTCGAGGAGAACTTGCTGGGGCTTGAGAGCGCGGATCCTGCGGAGGCGGATACCTTTCAGGTGGAAGGATGGTCGATCGGACTCACGATCTGCCGCGACACGTATTTCGAGGTATGGGACGATGTTCTGGGGGACCAGGATGTGTGGATCGATCTGCGCGGCGAAGGCACCGAGTACGATCAATCGGTGAAAGAGCGGCTCGAACGGGCGATCCCGGAGCGACTGAGGTCCACGGGGGTGCCCTACGGGGTTACGGTCTTTCTCACCGGTGAGTTCCTCGGGCTCTACTGGGAAGGTCGGAGCAATGTGGTAGAGCACTCCGATCTCGGCATCGAGGCGATCGAAGAGGCGGACAGCTCTGCCGGTGAGGATGTCTTCATAACCGAGCTAACCCCACGTTAGCGGTTGCCGGGGCAAAGCCGTGAACGGTCCCGCGTTCTCGGTCCCGGGTGCGCAGTTACGGTGGGAGGGCAAGGTGGCTGACCACGGGAATGAAGAGCTGATCGTAATCGGCCATAAGAATCCTGATACTGATTCGATCTGCTCCGCCCTTGCGTATGCATCATACAAGAACCGAAGCGGCATTGCGGCGCGCGCGTACCGTGCGGGCCAGCTCAACCCGCAGACGAAGTTCGTCTTGGATCGGTTCGGCTGCGATCTGCCCCCGCTGCTGGCGGACGTGCATCCACGCATCCGCGACATTATGATTGGCGAAGACGCGCTGATTACCCTTTCGCCGCACGATCCCACTGGCAAAGCGCAACGCATCATGGTTGATAACGGCTTCTCGTTCCTTCCGGTCGTTGACCGAGATCGGCGATGTGTTGGGAAAATCACACTCCGCGGCATTGCCAGTCTCTGGCAGCTTGTTGCGCGACTCGAAGCGGGGGAGCCCGTCCGAATCGCGATGTACGAACTGGCTCGGCGGACGAGTGGACGGTGGAGGTCCGGCGCAGGGAGATCGATGCCGAAGTGGTTCGAGGGCTCTCTCCTGTTCTTGGACGGAGCCGAAGAATCCCGGACTCGCAAGGCGGAGAGCTTGTGCATCGTAGCCGCCGAACACAACTTACGGCAGGCTGCTACTTTAGCTCGGTCGGGGGACGTCGTCGTGCTGACGGTCCCGTCCGGGAGCGAACTGGACAAGGTGTCGCGGAAGGGCACGGAGGCGCGTTTGGCGCCTAGGAGCGGACCGTCCGGGAAGCCGGTTGCGGAGGCGGCGGGGGGAGGGGTGCTGGACGATGGAGTGGGTGATCGGTTGGATGACGACTCGAGCGCATTACCCGAGGGCGTTGGCGTTCTCCAGGTGCAGACAGGGCCTGCCGCGGTAGCCACGGCAATCTGTATGTCGGTGCCCCTCGAGGGATACGTGGAGGATGCTGAGCCGACGTTTCGCCCGGACGAGCTGGTGCGCGACGCCGAGCGACGCATCAACCGGTACAATGTGGGCGGATTCATCGTCACGGATGACCGCGACGTGATTCGCGGTGTGGTAACGCGGGTGAATTTCCTCAAGGAGCGGCGACGGAGAGTCGCTCTGGTTGACCACAACGAGTTCTCTCAGGCCGTCGAGGGCATCGAGCAGGCTGAGATAGTCGAGATACTGGACCATCACCGTATAGCCGCGCGAAACACCGACGTTCCCATCACCTTCATAAACAAGGTTGTCGGCTCCACGGGAACGATTGTGGCCGAGCTGTTCCGAAACGCCGGACTGACTCCTGAGCCACGTATAGCAGGGGTGCTCCTTTCCGCCGTTCTTTCGGATACCGTCATTCTCCGTTCGCCGACCACTACGCCGTTGGATCAGGAGCTCTCCGAGTGGCTCGCGCAGATCGCAGGGGTGGAGTTACAGCAGTGGGGCGAGGCGATGTTCGCTGCCGGAAGCGACGTGCACGAGCTCACCGGGCGGGAGATCGTAACGCGCGATCAGAAGACCTACCAGGAAAACGGCTACCGCTTCGCGTTCAGCCAGATCGAGCTCGTAGGGTTCAAAAGCTTCTGGGACCGCGCTGACGACGTTCGGGAAGCGCTCGCGAGCGTCCGAGCCGAACGAGGTTTGGACTTCACCGGTCTTCTGGTGACCGATATTAGTAAGGCCACGAGCCTTCTGGCTTACGACGGGGATCCCGGGATCGCGTCAGCCATCGCCTATCCGAAGGTAGCGGAGAACCTGTTTGAGTTGCAGGGCGTCCTGTCGCGGAAGAAGCAACTACTCCCGTACATACTGGAGCTTCTCCGGGGAGCATAAGGTTAAGGTGCCGACTCCGTCTCCGACATGGCTAGTTCGGCAGCTCGGGCATGATTTCGATGTCCCAGATCCCTACCCGCTGTGTATGGTCGGGCTCTCCATCAAAAATCCACCGGAAGCGCACCTGCTCCGCCTCGGCGAGCTCGGCGTGCTCGTTCTTATCCAAGACGGTCCGGTTGGCTTCCGAGGTGCTGCCGTTTCCGACGCTTAGGGATACCGGGCTGCCAATCGAGACCCAGGTCCGGCCGGACTCACCGTCGCCATGCTCCTTCGCGACTTCGACCGCGACGGCTGAGGGGGCGTCCGCATTGAAACCGATCAGGCGGAACGCAATGCAGGCCGGCGGCTCGGCCAGCTTCGGCGACTGAAGTGAGGCCGGCTCGTCGGCCGGGCGCATGCCCCGGGTGTAGTACGGCTCCATTTCGCTCTCGCCGTCCCAGTCCCAACCATGATAGCGAAGAGCCTCCGGAAACGCGTCGGCATCCGGAAGCCGGTGAGGAAGCGTGACCGGGCTGGTCGGGTCATGGACACGGATCGGAATTGGCACGGTCTCAGAGTGACGCTCCCCCCAAGGCGGCGAGATGGGTTCGCCACGGTGGTTGAGGAAGGCGAACGAGTCGCTTGCTGATGCGCGCACTGATAGCGCCGGCATTCCGTCGGTCGGAGGAGCGAGAAGCTGGAGCCCGCTGTGGTGGTAGAGTCCGGACGGTGCCTCCGAGAAGGGCACAGGCGTTTCCGGCCCGAGGAAGCATCCGGTGTCCACAAGCTCCACCGCGTCTATAGTAGCTTCCTCGTTCGTGCTCACGGCGAGCTCCAGATCGAACGCGTACTCTTCCTCGACGAGAGTGCGCTCGGGGGCGGCCGTTTGGCCGGAGATGGACAGGGTAGTGCTTCTCATGGCGCCCCAACGTGCGGGTTCACGAGCGTTTCCGGCTATGTCCGTACGGCGCAGGTGCCGTTCAGCCAGATCGGTCGCGACGGCATCAGTCGAGTCGGAGCCGATCCACACCCGGGGCCATGGGTCTTCCGATGCGGCCTCGTCCAGAATTCTGCGCGCGTGCGACTGCGGTCCGTCGTCCTCAATGAACCAGAATCCACTTTCCTGCGCCGCCCTGCTCGTATACGGTACGATGTTCCGTACGGCGCCATCGCCGTCCTTGAGCCAGATTGCACCGTAGTCCGCATTCAGGTGATCCGGAGAAAGCACAGCGATCGCGTCGTTCGGGGCGAGCTCTGGGGGGAAGCGCATTCCGGTTACGGGATCGATGGCGGGTTCGCTCTTGATGAGTTCGAGAAGCTCGGGATCGACCTCTCGATCGACGAGGCGCACGGTTGAGTCGTTCTCCAAGTTCTTTGGGAACTCCGTGAGCACCGGACCGCTCCAGGTTGGAGTTGCGCCATGGAGGCTCCAGCCCTCTTCCAGTTGCGAGGAATCTCGTACACGGAGATCGATCCAGGAGCTTCCCGCTATGTACTCGGCGGTGGCGGCGGGTGCAAGCGCTACGATATGTACGGGGGGCTCCGGATGAGAACGGACGTCGACGGAGGCTGCGGCGGCGTCGGAGTGTGAGTCGGAGGCAGTGGCGCGAACCGATAGCTCGAACTCCCGCTCGGCGTGAACGGGTACTTTGAGCTCAGCGACATAGGAGGCCGATTCCCGGTTGTCTGCGTCCAGAGTGGTCACGGCGGCGCGGCGTTCGGTACCGGGTGCGGTTTCACCGTTCGGCCGCGTTGTCGACGGAATCTCCTCGCCGGAAGCGAAGGCCGGCCGCCGGTCGCTGAGGGCGCGCGTTCCCTGACCGGAGAGGCTTTTCGCGTGGGCCGGCGACGAAGAGGCCGACTCGGCCGGGACGAAGGGACCGGCTTCCATCTCTTCCGGCACTTTGAGCTCGAGTGAGATTTCCGCGTCGGGATACTGAGCAACCTCCCCTGTGAGCTGTACGGAGCGTCTTTCCTCGGTCGATTCGCGCTCCAGTATGGGAGGATAGGCTCGTACAGCCAGCAGCTCCGGCGGTTGCGGTTCGGATTCGTCGGAAGGCGGCTCCGGGCGGTCATCAGGGTCCGGAGTCTCGTCAGACTCTGGAGTGTCGTCCGGCTCCCACGTATCCGGCTCTTCCTCCGCCTCCGGAAAGACGAAAGGAGGTTCGGGCTGGAGCGGCTCTTCGCATGCCGAAATTAGGGCGATCAAGACAAGAGAGCCTGCAAGAGCGAGTGTCAGGCACCTTGCGGCGCGTCGACATCCGGGGCGGCGCTGACGGTCGGGTAGGCACCTCGGGGTGCTCGGACGACGGACCAGCAGAAAGCGAGCCAGCAGAAAGCGAAAAGACATCTCCATACCTCCTCCTGAAGGTGCTCCGGAACGCCAATGAGGCGCCACCGGGCAACGCGTGGTTTCTCACCCTCTAGTACAGGAGGTACAGTTCGGATTCTTGAAAAATAGTCCGGCGCCGCGGCTCTGTAGCAAGCCCGACCGCGTCTCAGTCGGTTTCGCCGTTCTCAGGATCCTCTTGTGGCTGCTCCGCCTCCAGCTCTTCCTCGACCTCTTCCAGGTACTCCTCATCGATGCCGGTGACTCTGATGGTTCCGGTCATTCGCGGATAGTACCGGTTTCGGTAGAGGACAAGCTCAACGCCCATCTCGTCCGTAAGCGTGAAAGCGATCCCGTCGTCATCGATGCTCGCGTGCACCGCGTTGTTGGTCGCGTAGACTCCACTGCCGGTGACCTGAGACAAGAGGGAGTGACCGTGAGAGTTGCGGAGCTCGAGCGGGAAAAAACCGACATCGAGATTCGAAGTATCGAAGTGATAGCGCTGTCCTACCTCAAGGGTAAGCGTAGGATTGCGTCCTATCCGCCCGACGGCTCCTCCCTCGTAGTCGACCACTTGCCATGCTTCGAAACCGAGACGGTCCATAACGATCGTCACGTCCGCATCGTCGGCTCCATGTGCCGGACGCGGGGCGCCGATCAGTAGAGGCAGGAAGAATAAGCCGATTGCCCATAGCCGTACCGCTGGAATGTCTCTGGAATACTTCATAGCTGCCTATAGTATCGGCGTTTGCCGGGCGATGCTATAGCCGTTTCTCCAAGGCAAAACGCAGTCGGACACTGTAGCCGGAAACGCGACGGTGAGTATCTTCCCCCGGGGCGTTTGCGGTGGCCGCGTCTCTTTGAGCGGTGGATAAACCGCCCACCGGCGCGATAGGATGCGACCGCATGGGGAGCCGTGTCGTTCGACTCGCTGTTGTGTTCTACACCGTCATGGCGGTGATCGGCCTGGCGTGGATAGCGCTCGCCGGTGAGTCGCTGCGTGTTTCCTGGCCGCGGCCGAATGCGCGGTTGGAGGTCGCGGCGTTTGCGGGGGGATTGGCGTTTCACCTCGCGATGCTTTTCGGGGCGCCGCGGGTGTCCGTTCGTTTTGCCGAAATGGTGGAGGCGATACGAGAGGAGCTCGGCGGGTTGCGGAAGCGCGACGTGGCGTTCCTTGCCGTGCTCAGCGGGTTGGGTGAGGAGATTCTGTTTCGTGGGGCGGTGCAGGCGTCGCTCGGCTTGGTGATCGCGACGGTGCTCTTCGCTTTGGCGCACGTTCCTCCGGATAGACGCTTTGCCCTGTGGCCGGTGTACGCTCTGTTCATGGGGTTCTTCCTGGGGGGGCTCCGAGCAGTTGGCGGAGACATCTGGTCTGCAGTGATCCTGCACGGCGCGGTAAACGCGATTTCGCTGTTGTACGTGGGACGCCGCAAGCCCCGGAGCGAACCGGAGGAGCGGATACTTCCACAGGGGGAGTGAAAGGCTCCGGATCGAATCCAATTGGAGAAGGGATATGGAGAAGCAATTTGAGAAGAAACCGTCGGTAACAAACGCTCTGAAAGGGGCTTTTATCGGCATGGCGAACATGATTCCGGGAGTGAGCGGCGGGACGATTGCCGTTATCACCGGGATCTATGACGAGCTGGTGGACGCGCTTGGCAATTTCTTCTCGGGCTCCAGCGGATGGCGGCGGAACACGCTCTTTCTGATTCCGGTTCTGGCAGGGATTATCGCCGGAGCGATAGGTTTTGCCCGCCTGATTACCTTTTTCCTGGAGGCCTATCCGGAACAGACGATGTTCTTCTTCATCGGCCTGATTTTGGGGAGCGGCCCGTATCTGGTGCGTCGGGCCGGGGCTGAAGGAGTGCGCCTGCGCTATGTCGTTCCGTTCGTTGCGGCGCTTATTCTGGTACTGGCAATCGGCCTCGCGGAGAGTCCGGACGCAACCGAGCCCGTACGGCAGCTCACGCTGCAAAGCGGGGTATGGGTGTTCGTCGGCGCCTTCGTAGCGGCGATCGCTATGATCGTACCGGGGCTCAGTGGGAGCTTTCTGATGCTGTTGATCGGGATGTACTCGACTCTGACGGCCGGTTTCAGCGAGCTGAACGTGCCGATTATGGCGCTATTCGTAGTGGGCACGCTGGCGGGCGTTGTAAGCGTATCGAAGATCATCGCCTGGCTGTTGCGGCGTTTCCACGGGCCGACCTACTTTGGTATCCTGGGGCTGGTCCTGGGATCGGTTATTAGCCTTTGGCCGGGACCGGTCGGGGGAACAGCGCTCGTGGTCAGTATCGCGGCTGCCGCCGTCGGCTTCGCGATCAGTATGACATTCGGTACCGGCATGAAGGAGCGCGTCTTAGGCCGCGAAGAAAAGGCCGGCTAAGCGTGTTGTCGGAGTGAACGAGCATATCTCTGCTTGCGAAGCATTTCCCCTCCTCAATGCGCTGGGTGCAAGGCGTCGGCCCTGTCTTTTTATCATCGATTTCTCGATGCAGCGGCCTCTGGTGTTTCCAGCTACGCGCCTGGGCCGCGGCAGATACTTCCTACACGGGCCGGGGTACGAGCGGGACGATCCGGAGCTCCAGGGGCTCCGAGTCGGGAATCCCCGCGGGATACTGTGGAGCTTTCGTGAGAGCTCGGGTTCGGGCTCTCACGGCGATTCAACCAAAGGGCAGAGGGACACTCGTGGAGCGGATGCGGGCGCGGTGCCGACTGGGGCGGACTTCCCGCGTCTCACCGTCAAGCGGTACGTCGATCGGGCGGCCTACTCACAGGCCTTCGCGGTTGTTCAGAGTCATCAACGAGCCGGGAACTCCTATCTCACCAACCTCACCTTCCCTACGGGAGTTGAGCTCTCCACGGACTTGAGAACGTGTTTCTTCGCCGTTTCCGCTCCCTATCGCATCTACGTGCCTGGCCGATTTCTTTGCTTCTCGCCTGAGACCTTTGTCACGATCGATCGGGGGGTTATCCGGAGTTATCCGATGAAGGGAACAATCGACGCGTCGATCCCGAACGCTCGGAGGCGTTTGCTGGAGGATGAGAAGGAGAGTGCGGAGCACATCACCATCGTCGATCTGATCCGGAACGATCTGGGAAGAGTAGCGCGGCGCGTTTGGGTTGAACGGTTCCGGTATCTGGACCGTATCGAGAGCCGGGGGCGCCCGCTCCTTCAGATGAGCTCGGAGATTGCCGGGGAGCTTCCGGACGACTGGCGGGCCAACCTGGGAACGGTTCTTTCGGAGTTGTTACCCGCCGGGTCGATTACCGGAGCACCGAAGAGAAAGACATGTCGCATCATTGAGGAAGCCGAGACCGAGGAGCGGGGCTACTACACCGGGGTTGCCGGATTCTTCGATGGGGATCGCGTTGATTCCTGCGTCTTGATCCGTTTCTTGGAGCAGGGCTCCCATGGGATTCGCTATCGGAGCGGAGGCGGCGTAACCATCTATAGCGATGAAGAAGCTGAATATCAGGAGCTCTGCCACAAGATCTATCTTCCTGTTGGGTGGAGCTCGGCTGGGGATTCGGATGGTTCGCAGGCGGAACCCTCGGAGCGGTCGCAGGATTCTGCTGCGGCGCAGAGGGCAGATGGATAGGTGCCTGGGGCGAGTGCCGCCGCCCGCGGCCCGGCAGCCCAGAGCCTGGGTTGCCCCGCAAGCCGCGAGCCCGCACGCCCCGGCTGCCGGACCACGGCGCGGCGTCGTCCGGGAGGGCGTGAATCGGCAAGCGACGGACGCCGGGACCCGCGGCCCGGCGCCCGGAGCCACGGGAGGAGGACGGTATGTACCAGCTGCTCGAGACCATACGGGTCGAGGAGGGCGTTTTGCTTCGGCCCGAGCTTCATGCGGAGCGAATGCGCGAGAGCGCCCGTGTCGTAAACGGGGTGCCTCTCGAGGTAGATGAGGGAGAGTTGCTCCGACAGGCGGGCGCGGTCACTGCTTCTACGGGCACCTGGAAGCTGCGGATCGTGTACGACGACTGCATCCGGGCGATCGAGGCGGAACCGTACCGGAGACCCCGGATTCGGAGCCTCCGGCTCGTACCGGGCGGCGGCGTCCGCTACCCGTTCAAGTATGCCGATCGAAGCGAACTCGATACGCTCAAAAGCCGGCGCGGGCCGTGCGACGACGTGTTGATCGTGGAGCGAGGGTTTCTGACTGACACCTCGTTCAGCAATATCGCGCTCTTCGACGGGAATGGTTGGGTGACCCCGGCGGAGCCGCTTCTGCCGGGCCTGATGCGCCGGGAACTCCTGGAGGCGGGCCGAATTCGCCGGAAAGCTTTGACCTCTTCGGATCTGCGGCCGGGATGTACGGTGTCGCTGATCAATGCGATGAACGAGCTGGGGGAACTGACACTCCCGGCCGATTCAATTCTTACCGATTGACCGTTCCCCGGACGAGGGGCGCCGGGCCTACGTGCGCTGCTCCACGACCTTCCGGACGATCTCGACTGCCTTCCGGATGTCGGAGCGTGAGACATCGAGGTGCGTGACGGCCCGGAGGCGGTACGGCCCGATCGGGCACATTCGCATTCCATGCTCTTGAAAACTCCGGTCGAGCTCCTCGGCGGTGCGCTCCAGAGCGGACACATCGATGAAGACCATGTTCGTCTCAGGCGCCTCACACTCGAGCCCTTCCACGCTCTCAAGCGATTCATAGAGAATGCGAGCGTTCTCGTGGTCCGTCCGCAACCGCTCTACATGGTGGTCGAGCGCGTAGAGCGCTCCGGCCGCGACGATTCCGGACTGTCGCATGGCACCGCCGAACTGCTGCTTGTAGCGCCGCGCCTCACGTATGAGCTCTCGGGATCCGGCGATCGACGCTCCGATCGGGGCGCCCAGTCCCTTGCTGAAATCGATCCAGACTGAGTTAAAGGGCGCGCAGTACTCCGCGGCGGCAGCGTCGGTTGCCACCACTGCATTGAGGAGGCGGGCACCGTCCATATGAACAGGTATCCCGGAGCCGGCGGCCTCGGTAGCTACCGCTCGTAGTGTATCCAGCGGCCATATAGTCCCGCCTGCTACGTTCGCCGTCTGTTCGATGGAGACCAGGCCGGTTCGGGGATGGTGGGGATCGTCAGGCCGGATTGCCTCGCGCAGCTGATCGGCGTCGAAAATGCCGCGCGTGCCGCGCACGGGGCATATGGACGCGCCGCTCAGGCCGGACGCGCCGCCTGCCTCATAGCCGATGATGTGGGCTGTATGATCGGCTATGATCTCGTCACCTTGGCGGCAATGGTACCGGATGGCTATCTGGTTACACATTGTGCCGGAGGGCAGAAACAGCGCCGCCTCTTTGCCGAGGAGCTCTGCCACTCGTTCGTTCAGCCGATTTGTTGTAGGGTCCTCGTCCTTCTGCTCGTCCCCGACTTCAGCCTGGCTCATCGCTTGCCGCATCTCTGCCGTCGGACGGGTTACCGTGTCACTGAAGAGATCTATGGGTATCGTGCTCATCGTAGCCATCCTACCGGATTCTGTTCGTTGCCGAAAGCGGCCGGTGTGGGTCCCGTTTAGCCGAGTCCCAGCTCCGCAGGCGTTATGCCGTAGTCACGGAGCATCTCCTCCAGCACGGCGCGATAGCCGGGGTGGTGGTCCCGCCACGAGACAAAGGGGTGCGGGCGAGATGTGCCGATGCGAAGGAGGGTGCCGACATGGCGGTATCCGAGGAAGGCGGGCGGGGTGGCGGCGATCAGGTCGTCGCCGTTTACGACTCGCAGTATTCGTTCACGATCGTCGGCTAGCTGTTGCGCTCCGGCGCGGTTGAACACCCGTGGAGTGCCGTAGGTGATGGCGCGGACGTCACGCTCTGAGTAACGCGATCGCAGATCCTCGTATGCAATCTTAGCCACCGCGCCTCCGGAGCTGTGACCGATCAAGAGAATTCGGTCGAGATCGGATGCTTCTACTCGCCGAGCAATGTCGGCCCGCACAGCCTCGTAGCGAGTCAGAAAGCCGGCGTGGGCGCGGACGTTGCTATCACCGGAGTGATAGGCGGGTCTCCTCCGATATGCAGTCAGGTTGAGCCTCAGATCGGGCGCATCCTCTCCGTCGTGAGTGGCCCGAAAGACAATATGGAGGGTCCCTCGCTTTTCCAGAGCGAATCCCAGGGTGTTGGTCTCTTCGTCCTTGAAGTAATCCAGCTCCCAGTCGGTGTCGCGGAATTGGTCGCGTACGCGCCAGGCCGCGAGACACATCTGGAAGTAGGTGTAGAGGTCCACCGCCGAGAGGCGCCGGCTATCGCCGAGCGGCTCTCCCAGCGTGGCTGTTTCCGGCCGGGACGCGCATCCTCCACTACCCAGAAGCGCGGCGAGGAGCGTTGTCGCTATCATTAGACGTTTGAATGCTCGATGGACTGCCGAGCGACTCACTGCGCGGCTCATGATGCCAAAGATAGCTTACACCATCCTGTTTGCGTTGGGGAAGAACTCGGGAACTCCCCTGCGCGAACCCCGCCGGGAAGCGGGGGATGGTACGTAGGCGTGAGGAATGCCGCGGGTAGAGCAGACGGGAAACCGACAGTCAGGCGAAGGTGTCGATGATTGTGCCGGAATGGGGGTCGTTTGCCGCTCCCTGAGCCAACTGCTGCGCCTCACCCATCATGCGTTGGACACCCTCGGCCTGGATTTCCGCGCTGTCCATGGCAAGGCGTTGTACGGCGAAACCAACCTGGTGTTGGAGCTGCGCCTGTTGCATGCCGGTAGCCTGTGAAGCGATGCTGCTGATCATAGAAGCCTCACCTCCTTCTCTTCATAAGCATATGGATTCTTGGCTACAGTGCAAGCTCTCAGCGGGAATGTAACTCAGACGCGCGAGCCACGGAGGAGCAGCCCGGAGAAGGCGCCGGCGGCAGACGCCGCCCCCGGGGCTACTGTAGGCGCCGGATGCGCGAATCCAGCCAACTCCAGCTCATGGCGCCGTGGCGCCGGAAGGCGATTCTCCCACGATCGTCGATCACGTAGGTGGTGGGCGTGCCCCGCACGCCGTACTGTTGGGTTATGCGCCCGGTGTCGTCGAGTAGCACCGGGTATGGGAGGGAATGGGCAGCGGCAAACTCCGCGACAGCTTCCGCAGACTGCTCGGTATGAGTGAGATTCACCGAGATAATTGGTACTTCGTCTGCCCATTCCCGGTGGGCTCGGGCCTTCACGTCTTTTTCGGCTCGGCAGGGAGCACACCACGTAGCCCAGAAATTGAGCACAACGGGGCCGTCCTCCTCCGATAGGTCCCACTCTTCGCCCTCGACCGTCATCGCCGAGAAGGGCGGGGCCGGTTCCGCATCCTCGGTTGCGGCAACGGAACCAACCAAGCCTACGCCGGCGGCAAGCGTGCCCGCAATGCCAAACGTGACAGTAGCCACGATCAATCCAGGCAGGTGAGCTCTGTGCTTCGCCGACCGAAGGAAAAAGACCGCTCCGCCGGCCCCAACCCCGGCCACAACTCCGGCCGTTCCGCCGGGGCGCAACAGGAGCGACACAGGGTCCGAAAACAACTCAGAGAGATTGAGAACGATCGGTGCAAGCTTCCATGCTCCGAGCCCGACAGCAAGCGCCGCCGTCAGGGTGTCCATGACGAAACGGCGTGAGTCCGGTACACTTCGAAATTTGACGTAGACTGCCAGAAAGCCGACCAGAGCCGCACCAAGCAGCAGAAGGGCCGTGTACGGAAGCGTTATCGGCCCTATCGTCACCGGGTAATACAATTCAACCTGCATATAGGCATAAACTAACATAGTAAGCCCGGCGCGAAAAGGTTGAGTTTACATTTCCGGCAAAGTTGGTGCGAGGGGTTGAAGTGAGTACCCGCGCTAGATATCGTGTACCAACCACTGAAAGGCAGGGTGTGTTGTGAAGTATGGGCTGAGCCGGTTACAGCTCATCTGCGACTTTGATGGAACTCTCGTCGACTCGCGTGCGGCGGTGGCGGAAGTAAACGAGCGGATTAGCGAGCGGTACCTCGGGCGAAGACTGACCAGACAGGAGCAGGCTGAGTTGATGCAGCTCGGCATCTGGCAGCGGATTCGCACCCTCGGTATTCCGTTTTGGCGGGTGCCGAGTCTCTGGCTGGACGTGTCTGAGGTGTACCGGCGAAACGCCACGCAGTTTCCTCCGTACGAGGGAGTCCCCCAGCTTATCAGAGAGCTTTGCGAGGAAGGCTGTCACCTGTCGATTGTAACATCCAATGCTCGGCGAAACGTCGAGATGGCGCTTGCGGCACATGAGCTCTGTTGCTTCGGCGGCATCATCTCCGCAAGCTTGCTTCCGAAGCGACGCTTCATCGCTCGAGCTGCGCGGGAAGCTCGAAAGCGTGGCCGGCTCCCGATCTACATGGGCGACGAAGTGCGAGATGTGACCGCGAGTCGGGCGGCCGGAGTGCCCATGATCGCGGTAACGTGGGGCTACGAGCGGGCCGATGTTCTGGAGGAATCGGGCGTCGACTTTGTGGCCAGTTCGGTACAGGAGGTGCGGGAGGCACTCCAGCTGGCCGGGCGACGAGCCGGCGTGATCCAAGCGGACCGCCGTGGAAGAGGGGCGCGATGGGGCGGCATATTCGAGTGCGTGTCCGGCCATGCGAAAGGTGCGGAAGCCGGGAGGGACCGGGAGCCCTCCGAGCGATTACGCGGCAAAGCCCGGGGGTGAGCCCGGGGGTACACGGCGAAGCCCGGGGGGTGAGTGCTGCGTTTCCGCGCCAACAGGGGCGTGAGGCGAAGATTGTTGTTCTCTGCCCGGGGTGCTTTTCATACTTCCTCCTCAGAATCTGGGCGTGGCCCCGGACCAAGCCGCCCCGAATGGAACGGTCTATTCAGAGGGCGTCGGCAGGGGGAGCGGTAGACTCCCGAACGATTAACTGTGTGTCGATGTAAGTGACGAAAGACTTCGGAGGGCGACCGTTCAGGAGATCCAACAGGACGGTAGCGGCCTGGCGCCCCTTTTCACTTCCCGGCTGGGACAGCGTTGTAAGGGGTGGCCGTACCAGTTCCGCTGCCGGGATATCGTCAAAGCCGGCAACGGAGAGCTCCTCCGGAATTCGGATTCCGCGATGGTGAGCTACGTGATAGACGCCCAAGGCCATAAGGTCGCTCATTGCTACGACAGCGGTCGGTCGATCGGGTCGATCGACCAAATCCACGGCTGCCCGTATGGCCCCGTCCCGCGAAGCGTGGCCGTAGACCCGGCGAATCGAAGGGGAATCGATGGACAGACCGTACTCGGTGAGGGCCTGCGCGTAGCCCGCATCTCGCCGCTCCCCGATCCCTGAGTAGTGCGACCCACTTGTGTCTATGCCGTGCTCGACTTCCGTATCGTGCGTGGGGCCGAGGTCCAGAATGCCGATTTCGCGATGTCCGAGATTCAGAATGTGGCGCATGACGGTATACGCAGCTTCCTGGTCCTGTACGTTTACGGTAGGAATGTCGCTGTCGTCACCACCGTCGATGGTGACGAACGGGATATGGCGTTGGCGGATTGTACGGGCAGTTTCCGTGGTCGGAAGAAGCCCAAGAGTGACCAGTCCATCGACCGCGGCGCTCCGAACACTCTTCTGAAGCGAGCCCTCCACGGGGGGAATCACGGTAATAGAGAGTGCATGAGGTTCGCATGTTGCCCCGATGCCTCGCAGGATCTCACCCATGTAGGGGTTCTGAAAGGCAATGGAGAGATTCTGTGGGACGAGGAATCCAATCGTACCGAGTCGCTTAGACGACATGGTGCGAGCGACGGGATCGGGCACATACCCGAACTCCTCAGCGATCGTCAGGATTCGCTCCCGCGTAGCAGCGGAGATGCGCTTCGGATCGTTGAACGCAAACGAAACGGTCGTTTTGGAGACGCCCGCTAACTCGGCGATATCGTTTATGGTCACACGCATGGGCATCTTCCCGTCGTGGGCGTCGGAGGCGCGGACACCTGCGACGCCGAGCTATTCGAAACATAAGGTGACAAGGGAGCCGCGCGAACTCACCGAAGGAAAGCCGCGCGGCATGTTGCTTGCTTACTCCCCCACAGTAGATGCTTCACCGAAGTGACAGCCAACGGCCCTTGAGCATCCCCAATACATGCCGGTTCCGAGCACCGTCAGTCCTTCACGGAGCCCAGGGTCAGGCCTGAGATCAAGAACCGGGACGACGCGAGGAAGAGCGCCAGAACCGGAATCGAGATCATAAACGAGGCGGCATAGAACTCGGACCACAGGGTTGTGAATTGGCCCTGGAGGCGGTTTACGCCCAAAGGCCACGTGTAATAGAGGTCGTTCGTAAGCATAACTCGCGCCAATACCCAGTCGTTCCACGCCTGGGTGAAGTTAAACAAGAACGCGATTGCCAGTGCCGGCGTCGAAAGCGGAAGGATTATCCGGTAGAACGCTCCTAAGTGGCTGGAGCCGTCCACCATTGCCTGCTGCTCCAGCTCGTACGGAACCGTGTCGTAGTAGCCCTTGAGAATCCAGATACTGAACGGCGTCGACTGTACCGAATAGGCGACGATAATCCCAATCCACGAGTTCAAAATGCCGAGGTTGGCTGCGATGATGTAGATGGGAACGACCATCATTGGCGCCGGAATCATCTGGGTGCACAGCAAAAAGATAAGCGCGGGAACCTTCAGGGGGAAGTCCCAGCGTGAGAACGCATATGCACCAGTTGCCGCAATGGCTACGCCAATGAACGAGCCGCTGAGTGCCACGATGATCGAGTTCCATATCCAAATGAGGAATTCACGCTGGACGATGACGTTGTAGTACGCGGCAAACGTCGCATTCTCCGGGATAACTTCCATGGTGGTGCTCAGAAGAGCGTCTCCAGGCCGGAGCGAAACAGAGAGAATGCGTGTTAGCGGATAGACGGTGATAACACACGCCGCGATCAACACCAGATGGATCAGCACGCGCTGATACGGTGCGTCTCCTCGTGCAGTCCGGAAGAACCAGTTGAAGAAGCCGTGGCGAGCGATGAGCTCCCTTCTGGTGGGCGGCGAAAGGGGTGAACCGTGGGATATGACTTGATGACTGCTACTCATAACTCGCCTCCCTCACTTCATCTTCTGACTGGCCTTCTTCGTTAGCTCCAGACCGGAGATTTTGACGTAGAAGACGGTGAATATCAGTAGGATCACGAACACCACTATTGAGAACGCAGCCGCGAAACCGTATCGATTGTATTCAAACGCCGCCCTGAAGAGCGCTGTGACTAAGATGTCCGAGCTCTCGAAGTTCCGGGCGTTAATGAAGTAGGGAACATTGAACATGTTGAACGTCCAAATCCAACCGAGAATCGCCGCAGGGGTGAGGACCGGTCTTATCATTGGGAGTGTGATATTGCGGAATCGCTGCCTCCAGGTGGCGCCGTCGATTTCCGCCGCTTCGTAGTAGTTGGGATCGATACTTTGGAGCCCGCCAAGGAGGATCACACTCATAAAGGGGACGCCCAGCCAGATGTTGACGAGGTTGAAGGCGATCCAGTTGGTCATCCGGTCTGAGAGCCAGAAAAACCCGGAGTGTCCGAAGTTGCGGAGCAGGATGTTCACGAAGCCGTACTGGAAATGGAACTCAGTCCGCCACGTCAGCACCGCTACGATTTGCGGGATCGCCCACGGGATGAGAATGAGCGTTCGATAGATTCCACGCAGCTTCATGCGCCGGTTGAGGCACATGGCCAGGAACAGGCCGATCGACACGTGAAAGGTGACCTGTAACGCCGTGTACGCAACCGTCCGGCCGAAAACGGGGAAGAAATGCTCCGAATGGAGAACCGGACGGGTGAATACCCGGCGTATGTTGGCGATGAATTGGCCCACTCCAAAATCAGGATCTACGTGCGGCGAAATGTGCTGTAGGCTCATGTTCGTGAAAGCGAGCCAGACATTGTACAGCAGCGGGTAGCCGGTAAGCACGGCCAAACCTACCGCGGCCGGAACGAGCAGCGTGAGCGGCAGTGCCAAGCGCGCCTTCAGACCGTGGTGGAGTACCACGTAGGCTATGACCTGAAGGAGTACCACGACGAGCACGATGCCGAGGATAATACTGCCCGCTTCTTCCAAACTCGATATAACGAAGCCGAGCGTAAACCTCTCCATTGTTACCCCCTAAGGAAGAAAAGAACGAAGGCGCGCGCCCGCCTCCGACGAAGGTCATGGGCGCGCACCGTACGGAGCATCAAGAGTTAACTACAGTTGATCATCGATGTCCATGTCCTCGATGGCCGCTTCGGCGCCTTGCTGCATGTCGGCTGCCGCCTGTGCAGGATCCTTGTCGTCTGCGAGCACGAGGTTCATCTCGACCCGCATGGCGTCCCAGTTGGCCCGCATCTGAGGTACCGAAGGCATCGGGGTGCCGACCTCGAGCTGCGAAGCGCTTCCTGCGAGGATCGGGTCCTCGGTGATCTCCGGATGATCGAGTACATCGACGTGCGCCGGGAGGGCACCGACCGTCTGCGTCAGCTCGAGCTGACGCTCCTCGGTCAGCGACCAGTGGATGAAGTCCTCGATTATCTCGCGAGTTTCACCCTCGACATGGTTGGCTACCATCCAGTACTTGCCGCTGGTGTAGGGCTGAGGCCACTCACCGGTCTCGCTCACCCGCGGGATCCGGGCGACGCCGAAGTCATCGCCGAGCTCGTCTTCGTAGCTTCCGATCGCCCAGTCACCGGAGATGATCATGGCAACCTCGCCCTCCTGGAAGAGGCTGTCCGTGGTGTCTGCATCCGGTTCTGCCGGCATGAAGTCCCACTCGTGCTGGATCTCGTACAGGAACTCGAGGGTCTGTACCATTTCCGGAGTATCGAGGGTCGGCGTTACGCCGTCAGCGGCAAAGACCTCTCCACCGAAGCCGCCAAGCCACGGAACGAGCCAGAACGGCTCCGTTGCGTTATAGGAGAAGCCGTGAACGCCGTGCTCATCCGCAATGTCCTGGGCCATCTGCTTGAACTCGTCGGTGTCCTGCGGAGGCTCATCCATATACTGCTTGTTGTACATCAGCATCAGATGGTTCCCCGAAGTGATCGGGATGCCGTACACCTGATCGTCAAGAACCTCCGGCTCCACGAGATTGTCTCCGATGGGCTCCCAGATGTCGTCGATCGGCTGGATGATGCGGGCCAGGGTAAACGGACCAGCGTGGTCGTTTACGGTCCACAGGAGCTCCGGCGCCTCACCGGCGATACTGGCAGTCTGGAAGTCCTCGCGGAGATCCTCCGTCCCCATGTCCGCCACATCGATGGAGACGAGATCGTTCTCCTCCATGTACTCCTCTACCAGTGACTCCAGGTACGGCAGCTCATTGGTTGCTTCGTCCGCCTGAGTCCAGAGATCGAACTCTACCAGGCCTTCGACTTCCTGCTGACCGTTGGCGAATGCGCCGAACGCACCGACCACCATCAAAACGAGACAAAGGATACCTATACGTCTCATTGGTACCTCCTTACGGTATTGTCGGGAATTTCCCTGAGGTGTAAACCGATTTAGAAAACCGGTTTTCACCCAATATCTACCCTACGTTGGAATCGCGGAGCTGTCAACGGTATTCTTGCTCTTTTTTGGCAGGCCGGGGGGCTTTCTCATCGCGTTTGCCGTCGTACGGGCGAACGTAGGATGAACTCCCGTCGTAAGCGCGCTTGATAATGAGCCGGGGAGCCTCTATCAACGGGGCCGGCTCCCCGGGTACGTAAGGAGGAAGCGCGGATACGTATGGCGCGGCATATGACTCGGGTTCGGCCAGCTGAATCCGTCCGAAAATCGCTCGCCACTCCGCCGGAATGCCGGTACCGATCTGAAGGTGCTCCCCCGAAAACGGATGCGTGAAAGCGAGCTCCGCCGAGCGAAGGAACATAAATGGGGCCTGAAGCTTCTCCTGGAAGAGCTCATTATGGTTTCGATCCCCGTACTGTTTGTCGCCGATAATCGGGTGTGATATCGACTGCAGGTGTTTTCGTGCCTGGTGCCGGCGGCCGGTAACGAGCTCGATTTCCAGAAGCGAATACCGGGCGGTCGGATGCGGCGGAACCGGCTCGGGAAGCTCTGCGCGTGCAATGCACCGGAAGTCCGTGATTGCGGGAACCTGGCGACCGTGTTTCTTCTGCCGGATGCTCTTGTCGATGCGAGCTTCACACGGTGCGTATCCCCGTACCAGGGCCAAGTATCGCTTACGGAGGGCGCGGGAGGTGAACAGCGCTCCGAAGGCCCGAGCAGCTTCTTCGTTCTTCGCAATCAACAGAGTCCCTGAGGTCTTTCGGTCCAGTCGATGGACGGTGTAGATTTTGTGACCTCGTGCTCGCTGCAAGCGCGACACGAGGGTGGGGCTTCGCCGATCGTACTCGTTGGGATGCATCATGAGCCCGGCCGGTTTGTCCACGACGAGACAATGCTCGTCTTCGTACAGCAACTCTATGGTCATGGGCTGGTATTCCGCCTCGTGTCTGCGTGCGCACGGTATGCGACTGCTTGTTCTCGCAGCCCGTCCGTGGGATAAAAGGGTAGCACACCAGGCCGGTGGGCGACGAGTGGAAGTCGAGCGGCATCGGCGTCGATTCGAAGGAGGATCTGTCAGCGATGGCTGAACAGCGAATGGCTGACCGGGATAAGGTTGCGCGAGGTTCGAGTGAGAGGCGTGTGCGACGGCTCGATCTCCTCGTGATATCGCTTACCGGCTACTTCGCGTTGCTCAACGTGGCTTTCGCGAGAACCGATTACCGATCGGTGCTGGGAGTAACGGTTGACCGCAATCTGGCGGCTACGCTGGTGTTCGTTCTGATCGGCCTTGTTGTTCTTGTCGTCATCCGTGCGTGTCGGCCGTACCGGCGCGAGCCGCTCGGCTTCGTTCGGGTCTTCTACGTTCAACTTCTCTACCCGGTTTTCTTCGCTGAAGCGATCTATCTGTCCCAACGGG
>PWGF01000054.1 GCA_003554375.1 Spirochaetaceae bacterium | reverse complement strand
GGTGACGGCCCCGCCGTGCCGGCCCCGCCTACTCCTGCGACAGGAGCGTGGTGACGTAGTTGAGCGCCTCGTGGGCGCTGTGCTCGTCGTAGCCATAGTCTTCGACGAGCCGCTTCTCCACCGCCGAGATCTTCTCCTGCGTCTCCGCATCCGGCCGGGCGCTCGACGTCACAAGCCGCAGCACGTCACGCCGCTCCTCAAAGAGGTACTGCTCGATCGCCTCGCGCAGCCGCGAGTGACTCCAGAGCGAGAACTTCTCGCCCCGCTTGTAGGCGCCCATCGCCTTGCGCACGACCTCCTGCCGGAACGACTGCTTGCCCGAATCCGAGACGCTGATCTTCTCCTCCACCGAGCGCAGGAACCGTTCGTCCGCGTCGCGCTCTTCGCCGGTAATCGGATCGGTGATCTTGCGGTTGTCGAGCACCGCCTCCACCTCGTCCAGGTACTTATCCAACAGCTCCTGCGCCTCGTCCTCGAAGGAGACAAAGAGCGCCTTGTGGACGTCCTCCTTAACCCACCGGTTGTAGAAGTCCTTCCGCGTGGTCACCAGAAGGTCCACCCAGTGCTTCTTCTGCTTGCTGTCCATGCGAGCATCCGACTCGATCGTGTCCTTCAGGGCCAGAAGAACATCCATCGACGTCAGGCTCGAGCGCTCGCTCCGGCTTATGGCGCCGGCAAGCGCATTCACCACGAACCGGGGGCTCACCCCCTCCATTCCTTCGTCCGCGTGCTCGCCCCGGATCCGGTCCACCTCGGACTGCGGGATACCCTCGACATCCTCTCCCGCGTAGAGTCGAGCCTTCTTGGCAAGGTCCAGGTCATCCCGCTCCGACGGCTGAAGCCGCGTGAGCACGGCGAACACCGCAGCCACGCGCAGCGCGTGAGGATCCAAGTGGACCTGGCGGAAGGTCGGCGTCGCCGAGGTTAGCTTCCGGTAGATCCGCGCCTCATCCTGGTAGCGGAGCGTGTACGGCACCTGAACGATCACCATTCGATCGAGCAGCGCCTCGTTCTCCTTCTCCTGGAGGAACTTGTTGAACTCCGCCATGTTCGTGTGCGCCACGATCGACTCGTCCACATGGATGAGCGGGAAACGCGAGACCTTTACGTTCTTCTCCTGCGTCAGCGTCAGAAGCAGGTACAGAAACTCCCGCTTGACCTTGAGGATCTCGATCATCTCCAGCAGCCCGCGGCTTGCCGCGTAGACCGCCCCGGACCACGACCAGGCGCGCGGGTCGCCTTCGTCCCCGTAGTGCGCGACTTTCGACAGGTCCACCGATCCGACAAGATCGGCGATATCGGCGGTGGTAGGATCGTGCGGAGCGTACGTGCCGATTCCCACACGAGCCGCTTCGTTCAGGAAGACCCGCTCCACCGGCACCCTCGTGAAGTCGCCCTCGTACTCCTGCTCCAGGATCGTCCGCGTATACGGCGAGAGCTCGCCCTCGATCCGGACACCGTAGGTCTCCTCGAACTCCGCACGCTTGCTGTACGGGACAAGGTTCAGCGGAGACTCATGGATGGGGCTGCCTTTGATCGCGTAGATCGCCCCTTCGTCGGTTCGGCTGTACTCTTCGAGCCCGCGCTTGATGAGCGTGACCAGACTGGATTTCCCCCCCGATGGTGGCCCCAACAGGAGGAGCAGCCTGCGGCCCACCTCCGAGCCTTCGCTCGCGGCCTTGAAGTAGTTGGCCACGCGCTCGATCGCCTCGTCGACGCCAAACAGCTCCTTGCTGAAGAGGTTGTAGCGGGTGACCCGTTCCCCTTCGTCGGAAGTGGTAGTGCCGCACCACTTCATCATGTCCCAGACGTACTGGTGACTCGTCCGAGCTATCTGCTGCGGCGCCTTCGGTAGGATTTCCTGGAGAAACTCGCCAAAGGTGCCCTCCCATTGCTTGGCCTTCTGGGCCTTGCTGTAGCTGACGAGCGACTCGAGGAACTGATCCTCCTTGCCCGCGCCCTGCTTGCCCGCGCCCTGCTTGCCCTGACCTGAATCCACGTGGTTGCCGTTCTCGTTCACCATTTCGCCCCCTCCAACTCGTCCCCGTCGTCGCAGGGCGAGCTGTGTGTTGCGAAGCCGCTGTGTGTACGGGAAGATAACCGGCGCGCGAGCGCCCGGCTTCGCAGGCGCCGTCGCCGGTAATGCCAACTCGATCGGGAAGGAATCGTGAACACGCTCTAATATAATACCGCCCGTTGGCGGCCGTTAAGAGCCGATGAGCGTGAGGTGAGGATTGTTGGCGAGGTGTCCGAGGTTTCGGGTCTTTGGCGTCGGTTTATGGACGGATCCTGCAGGTCCGCCGGCGAGCGGGGGCAATTGCCGACCAATTGACCGGTGCGGGTTCCGGTGTCAGCTTCCCGCCCCGAAGCGCTCGAGCGTACGAAGCATCTTCAAGAAACAGCGCGGGATGTGGTACGGGTCTTTGAGTGGAAGGGCCACCACAGCCTGTTTCGGATGCCCGACTCGATCGCGGATATGGATCCACTCCTGTGCGTCCTCTCTGGGAAAGGTGCCGAACGTGTAATCCCGGAGGGTTTCGTACTGTTCCAGGAGCTCCGTCGAGCGCGTTCCCAGGCCGACGGCCAGCGCTGTATACATGCCTTCGCTATGCGGCCACCAAAGCTTGTTCGGCCAGTCCCGAAGCACGGTATGAAGGAGCGACTCTTCCCGGTACGGATCATGCTCATGATCGTACTCTCCCAACGCTTCCGGCGCCTCCCCCGGGAGAATGAACGCGAGGAGCCCTCGATGGACCGAATCCCACCCAAGGGTACAAGCACGAATCGAGCTCCGCGCAATATCACCTTCCGTCCACCCGGCCGCATACGCGATGCCCCTCCGCTCCCACAGCAGAGAGCAGCTCTCCAGCGTATGCCCCGGATTCGCATACCGCAGGAGGAGCGAAGTCAGGGTCGAACCCTCTTCGATCCGTACGAGCTCTCTGAACAGAAGGGAATCATCCCAGAAACGGGCGCGAAGCTCCGCCAAGCTCCGGCGTATGAAGCGTTCGGGGCTCAGGTTGCAGGCTGGAAGACCGCCCGGCGGCCTCTCCGGCATCACCGATTCCGAGCCAACGCCAAGCACCGCACACGCATCAACCACCTCCCCCGCGGCCATCGAAGGGATCATCCTCACCCCATGCGCCGTCAGTCCCAAAGGCTGCGGGTACGGATATCCGCGGAAATCGCCCGACTCGAATCGAGCGATCGCGGAGGCCAGCACCGTCGCCGCCGTTCGCAACTCCTCCTGCCTGCCGGACACCCGCGCAAAGGCCGAGAGGCCCATGGCCACAAAACAGTCGGCATAGGTGCTTGCAAACGGGTCGTCGTTGGCACCGAGATCAAGCGACGAGAGCGTTGCGGGTCTGCCCTCACGGGTGACTACAAACCGAGTCCGCGCATCGTCCGCGATGCCGTACCGGCAAACGAACCGTGCGACTTCCTCGGCGAGGGCCATTAGACCCTCAGGCGCCTGAAGCGGGTGAGCCGCAGCGTCCACCGGCCGCAGAGTCGCATCACGATACAGCTCACTCAGGAGCCACAGAACCCGGCCCTGCGCCCACAAGAACTTGTGGCGAGCAACAAGTTGGTGAGTGATGCCGTCGAAGCAGGTGTAGAACCCGCCGAACTCGCGATCGGGCCCCCGCTCTAACCAGAATGGCAATACCACGCGGTCAAGATGATCCGCCAGGCAACGATACTCCCGCTTAATCCACGGTACGTCCGCAATAGAATACATGCGCCGGCTCCTCCGTTGCTCACCGGCTTGTACGCTGCGTCGATCGTACTCATCCTCCGGAAATTCTGAAATCCCGCCTTGACGCACCTACCAACCGGGTTTAGAATATATTTCATATCGTGAATTAATTCTGCGCGAATGTCAACCCTGGCGTCGCTAACGGCCGGTATTACAAGGGGATAGTTTATTCATAATGTATAATAATACTTCGGCTTCAGCTCGCAAGACCACTCATCTCTCTGAGCTCAACAAGAGGCGAGTAATCGACGCCCTTCTCAGCACCGACGCGTGTTCCCGACGGGAGCTGGCGCGAAGAACCCATCTGGCCAACTCGACTATCTCCACCATCACTTCGGAGCTGATGGAGTCCGGGTTCATCCAACGAGTGGGCAAGCGAAATCAGCTCTCGGCGGGTCGTAGGGAGGAGCTTGTAGCTCGCAATCCGCGCGCGGCAACGGCTCTCGCCGTCCACTACACCACCGACGCTCTTACGTTCGGCCTGGTCGATTTTGGACTGAACGTAGTCGAAGAGTTCCACGTGGGCTCCTTGCCGGTGAATGGAGAGGGGATAGACCGTATCATCGTGGACCGAGCGCAGGCGCTGATCGGCCGGGACGGACGGCTTCAACCTTCGGTGCTTGCGCTCTCGCTGCCCAACCATCCGATTCGCGAAACTGTCCTGACCGATCGGGTTGGCCGTTCCCTCGATATCCCGGTGGTCGGGCTAAATAACGTTGCTTCCATGGCGGTGTACCATAACTATCTTTCGGCGCACGAAGGTCCGAAGACGTTCTCTCTGCTGTACGTGGGAACTGGTATTGGTTCCGGGCTCGTTATAGACAGTGAGGTTTACCACGGCGTCAACGGCAATGCATCGGACCTCGGACATGTGTACATCAAGGACTCCCCCATCGTATGCCGCTGCGGCCGCACGGGTTGCGTGGAGACGTTCGCCTCGCTTCGCGCACTCTCCCGGGCGGTCCAACAGTACTACGGAGAAGAGTACGCACTTCGCGGCGATGATCTGGTGTCGTTTCTCAATGACCGCCTGCTCGTTGAAGACCTCTTCGCCCGTGAGCTTATCGACCAGGCTTGCGCGGATCTGGCCAAAGGGATTCGGAACCTGGCGGCGCTTCTCGACCCCGGAACCATTCTCGTCGTGAGCCGGCTGAACCGGCTCAACCCGTTTTATGAGGAACGGCTGCGTGCCCACTACTACACACGTGCGGGAGCACCGGCGGTTCACACTACGAAGCTCGAGTTCGGAAAGTACCGGCCTGAAGCAGGAGTTGTGGGGGCCGGATTGTTTGGATTCCGGCGGCTCCTGGGCGGCGCGGAGATCGCCTAGGCGTTGCCAACATTCTTTGAAGGAGGTGTAGTCATGCTACGACTGCGCACATTCTTGGTCGGCCTTATGGTCGTCTTTGTCGGCACCTTCGCGTTCGCAGCCGGCGAACAGGAGGTGGAAGAGGTGGATCTCCAAATCGGCATCGCTCCGCGGGAGGTGGGGGACACCTTCCCCGAGAAGATTGCCGAGTTCGAGGAACAGAATCCTCAGGTGAACGTCGACTGGCTCGAAGTACCCGGGGTTCCGGGTGAGCAGAAGAGTCTCTACGTCACGAACCTCGTCGGCGCAAGCGACGAGCCGGACATCATGGCTCTCGACGTGATCTGGCCCGGAGAGTTTATCGCGAACAACTGGACCATCCCGTTGAACGACTACTTCACCGACGAGGAGCTCGCGGACTTCAACCCGGCGCTGCTGGATGCCGCAACCGTGAACGGAGAAGTACACGCCATCCCCTACTATCAGAACGCCATCCACTTCTTCTATCGGCGTGACCTGCTCGATGACTACGGTCTCGACGTGCCTACCACGTGGGCCGAGTTGGAGGAAAAGGCGGACATCATCCTTGAAGGTGAAGACGACCCGGACATGGTCGGCTACTCGTCGATGTGGGCGGAGATCGAAGGGCTCTTCATGAACTACCTTCAGTTCCTGTGGGGTGCAGGCGGTCAGATCGTGGATGACGCCGGCAACATAGTGATTGACACCCCGGAAGGAGAACAAGCACTCGAGCAAATGGTCGGCATGCTCGAGCGCGGTACCGCCCCGGACAGCCTGCTTACCTACGATCCCAACGATGCTCAGACGGTCTTCCGGCAGGGACGAACGCCGTTCCTTGTGGTCCAGGGGTTCGTATGGGATCTTCTGACCGCCGACGACTCGCCGGTGGCCGATGTCGTGGAGATGGGCAGCGTTCCGGTATTCGACGGCGTCGATCCGGAAACCACTCCGCGGCACGCAACCGGCGCCTGGATGTTCGCCATCAATCCGCACTCGGAGCATCCGGACGAAGCCGCTGAGCTTATCCGCTATTTAACCACGGAGGAAAACCAGGTCCGGTTGGCAATCGAGACCGGCAACCTCCCACCGCGCGTCGGAATGGAGGACCATGAAGAGCTGCTTGCAGAGAAGCCGATAGCGGAACAGCAGTTCAAGAACTTCAACCTCGGCAACGTCCGCCCCTCCATGGAAGCCGGCGAGGACTACTCAGAGCTGTCGAGCATCATGCAGCGGTACATTCACGGAGCACTTCTGGGTGAGATGGAGGTCGATGAGGCACTCCAGTCCGCCCAGGAAGAAGCCGACGCACTCCTCGGCCAATAGCGCTTGGGACCGTCGGCTCCGTTGCGATAGGTGACCGATCCGGCCGGGGCGACGCGACTCGCCCCGGCCATCCCCAACCTCCGTTGTACCGATCCGGCGAGGAAATAGGCATCAGAACTGAAACCGGAAGGAGATCATGACACAGTCGAAACGTAGAAGACTCCATGCAATGCTCCTCGTGGTGCCGGCACTGGCGATTGTCCTGGCAGTGCTGCTATTCCCCACGATTAACACGGCGCGAATCAGCCTCACCGACTTCTCCCTCACCGACACGGGCCCGTTTGAGTTCGTCGGCTTGGAGAACTACCGGCGGGCCCTTGGAATTGGCGAATTCCACTCCGCAATCCGGACTACGATCGTGTTTACGGTTGTCGGCGTTCTCTTCCAGGGACTATTCGGGCTCATGCTGGCAATGTTCCTCAACAAAGCAATGAAAATGCGCGGGCTCCTGCGGGCCACGATCTTGTTCCCGTGGGCGCTCCCGACCGCGTTGAACGCAATCATCTGGCGGTGGATGTACAGCGCCGATTTCGGCGTGTTCAACTTCTTGCTGCTACGATTCGGTCTGATAGATAGTCGAATCAACTGGCTTGGAACCCCGGATATGGCCATGGCAAGCATGATCTTCGTAGCAGTGTGGAAGACCAGCTCCTTTATGGCACTTATCATCCTCACCGGACTCCAGACCGTCCCGGGAGACCTGTACGAAGCGGCACGGATCGATGGCGCGTCCAAGTGGCAGCAGTTCAAGAGGATCACTTTCCCGCTCATCACGCCGGCCTTCATCCTGGCACTGCTGCTCCGTTCGATGGACGCGTTCAGGGCGTTCGAGCTTCCGTTCGCGCTCACCGACGGTGGACCGGCGCGAGCAACACAGACAATGGCGTTGTACGGATACCGCCAGCTTTTTGATTTCCTGAACTTCGATGTCGGCTCAACCGTGGCAGTGACCCAGTTCGTCATGCTTCTGGCATTGGGGTTGCTTTACATATGGCTGCTGCGGAGAAGGGAGCGTACGCTATGAGAGCAATAACCGTTCGTTACACCGGAAATCAGCTGCTTCAGTATGGGGTAGCAATACTGCTTGCGGTGATCTTTTTCTTCCCGGTTGTCTGGATGTTCCTGACCTCGCTTAAGCCGGCAGGTGAGATCTACGCGTGGCCGCCGCACTTCTTCCCGCAAGCACCCACGATCATAAACTACTTCCGCGTCTTCACGCAGTCGCTCCTCGGACGATACATACTCAACTCGATGATCGTATCCTCGTTTTCGGCAGTAGCGGTCATCGTGCTCGCTTCCATGGCGGCGTACGGGATCGCCCGGATAGGGTTTCGCGGTAGCTCCCTCGTGCTGGTGGTCTTCATCGGTCTTGCTATGTTCCCGCAGCTTGCTATCGTCCCTTCCATCTTCACCTGGTTTAGAGACTTGGGGCTGATCAACACGTATGTGGGCATCGTTATTGCCTACGTAGGACTCTTCACGCCAATTGCGCTCTGGATTCTCACGGTCTACTTCCGTACAATTCCTTCTGACTTGGAGGAATCGGCCCGAATCGACGGCTGTGGAATGCTCCGGATGATCTCTCACATCATCCTTCCCGTCTCCATCCCGGGGGTCGTCACCGCGGCGCTGATCGTCATCATCCAGACGTGGAACGAGTTCTTCCTGGCACTGGTGATTCTGTCGCGAAACCATCTGCGGACCGCGACGGTCGGGATTGCGCTCTACCCCGGTGAGTACGCATTCCCTTGGGACCTCATTACTACGGCTACGTTCATGGCCATTCTCCCGATATTCTTCCTGACGCTGGTATTCCAGCGGCGGATAATCGGCGGGCTTACGGCCGGCGCGATTCGTTGAGATACCGGCTCTCTCCGGAGAGCGGCGAACGAGACTCCGGATTACAGATCATAGAATAGGCCGCCTCGGCGCGGCGGCGAAATCGATGCATGGAGGACTGAAAGTGACTCACGAAGAACAGCTCATCGATGGCGGAAAGAAGGAGCGGTTACGCGAGCTCGCGGTCACGCTCATCGACCAACACGCGGCCCACGTTATCGTCCCGCCCGAGCGCGAAGGCCCGGGCCATTGGTTCGGAAGCGGTAACTGCGCGGTGGGACACGACGGAGCGTTGTACCTGTCCGGTCGTTACCGCAATTTCGGCGACTCCCGAACCGGCGTGGGCAAAGGCGAGCGCGGCAAGGAGCTCGCTCTCTTCCGCAGCACCGACGAAGGGGCTAACTTCGACCACGTCGTCTCGCTGTCCAAAGCCGACCTCGGCCAAGCGGGATGCGAAGTGCTCTCGATCGAAGGAAGCCACCTCCAATTCCACCGGAACGGGGTAACGCTCTACGTGTCGACCGAGAAGGCAATCGATTACCCCGATCCGGTTGCTGACTTCCACAAGCCCGGCACAGGGGTATGGACTATCGACCGAGTCAATGCCGCATCAATCGAAGCGCTACCCCAAGGCACTATCACTCCGGTCGTCAGCTCCAATACCCCGGAGCATCTTCACGTCAAGGACCCGTTTCTCTTCCATGCCCACGAGCAACCGTACCTGGGTTACTGTACGCATCCGTTCACCTGGGCCAGCTCCAACACCGCATTCTCCGTCAACGACCGCCAGTACACCGGTGTCTTCCCGCGGGGGCCTGTTTGGGACGTAGCGATGTGTCGCATTACCTGTTACGCGCCCGTCCCGCGGATCGGCCGCTTCGCCGAAGGCGAACGGCTCTACCTCTGCTTCTACGACGGCGCGGAGTGCGTTCGTCCGCTCGACGAGCATCCGGAAGCGGTGAAGCGCCCGCGCGGTTACTCGTGCGAAGAGATCGCCGGTCTGGCGGTTGCCGGGGAGTCGGCGCCGCTTGCCCCCGAACGCCTTAGCGTGTGGCACGCCGCCTTCATCTCGCCGTGGGGAACGGGCTGTAGCCGCTACATCGACGTTCTTTTCACCGACGAGTGGGCTTACGCTACCTGGCAGCAATCGCAACCGGACCAGTCCCAGCCCCTTGTGATGCATGCGGTGCCGATGAAAGAAGTGGCGCGCATCCTTAGCTGACGCAGCGACGGACCTTCTGTTGAGAGCTCCCCAGCTTGCTGCCGCCCTTGCTGCCCGGCCCGCTGTCGACCTCACTGTCGATCGTGCTGCCGATACCGGGCCAGCGTTGCCGATAGCTCGGCTACCACGTCGGGCCGGTACTGATAGAGGTTCAGTGTTTCCAGGAGGTTATCGGCGAGGTTGTAGAGCTGCCCCGGCGGGTCGCCCGGCTCAGGACGGTAGCGCCGCGGTTCCGATTTTCCGCCGGATCCCGCACCATCGATAAGCTTCCACGGCCCCTGTCGCACCGCGAACATCCCATCCATCGAATGGTGAATGAGCGCCTCGTGAAGTGGCTCGGATAACTCCTCTCCCAGCAAGAGCGGGGCGAAGCTCCGTCCGTCCACCGCCTCCTCGGCAGCAGAAGTGCCGGCGAGCTCGGCAAACGTTGCCGGGAGATCCACGAGCCCGAGCGGCTCGTCACAAGTCGCCCCGGCCGGCACCTTCCCAGGCCACATCGCCAAGCACGGTACTCGGTGCCCGCCCTCGTGGATATCCCCTTTCTGGCCCCTTAGACTGCCGTTCGCTCGATGTCCGTAGTCCTTGCCCGTGTAGTCGGTATCTCGAGCCCCGTGGTCGCTGGTGACAATGACTAATGTGTTCTCAAGCTCTCCGTGTTCCTCGAGAGCGCTCAGCACCTCGCCTACTACCCAATCGTACGTAGCAACCATGTCACCGCGGGGCCCCGCTGCGCTCGAGCCCTCCATGAAATCCGGGGGAAGACACGGCCGATGGGGCGCGGACGTGGCAAGATAGAGGAAGAACGGCGTTTCGCCGCCCGTCGCACTGCGTCCCCTCGCGTCTTCTGCCGAATCGCCACCGCCCGCACTCCGTCCGATGAACTCCTTGGCCTTCCGGGCAAAGGTTACGTCGACACGATCGTCCCGCCACTCCTCCGCCATCAGGCCGGTACGCTGCTGCGGCGCATATGGCGCCTTCTCACGAGCCGGCACGCTCTCGGGTCGTCGATTCTCTATGAAGCAGTACGGAGGCATGTCGAGCGAGCCCGCCATTCCGAAAAACGAATCAAAGCCGCGGTCGAGTGGGCCGTCTTCGACCGGCCGACGGTAATCGACGTCGAACCCATCGACGTTCCATGCATCACGCTCGATCTCGCTTAGCAGCCGTCCGGAGCTGGTACGCCACTCGAACCCCAGATGCCACTTGCCGATCGCCGCGGTTCGATAGCCGTGCTCCCGGAGCGTTGAAGCGATCGTAGGCGTCTCAGCGTCGATAACCGGCGCCCCGAATCCGCCGAGCACGAAGCTGCGCAACCATGTGCGCCAGCAGTACCGTCCGGTGAGCATACTGTAGCGACTTGGAGTACACACCGAGGCGGAGGCGTGAGCGTCGGTGAAGCGCATTCCTTCGCGGGCCATGCGGTCCATGTGCGGCGTGGGAATGTGCGTTCCGCCATAGCACCCCGGATCGCCATAGCCCATGTCATCCGCGGTTATCACTACGATGTTCGGTCGCATCGTCCCCATTCAACTTCCCGTGAGCGCTTCAATTGGCGCTTCCGAGCGCTCCCGTCACGCAAGCGACAGCGCCAGCGTAGCCATATCGGCGAAGCTCCGTTCCCGATCCGCGCTTGCCAGCGCGTGCCCGGTCACCAGGCTATCGCTCACCGTAAGGACCGTCAGAGCCCGTGCGTCGAACCCGGCGGCGATCGTATAGAGGAGCGCCGTCTCCATCTCCACCGCCAGTATCCCGTACTGTGCGTGGAGCTTCCACTCCTCGGGATCCGGCTGATAGAACGCGTCGGTGGAGAACACGTTGCCGACTCGGAACCCCAGGTTCCGCTCGCGAGCGGCGGCAACACAGCGCTCCAGGAGCGAGAAGTCGGCACACGGCGCGAAGTCGATCTCTCCGCCAAAGCGCCGCCGGTTCATATTCGAGTCAGTAGAAGCGCTCATGGCGATGATCAAATCGTGAAGCGAGATCTCCTTCTGCATTGCCCCGCACGATCCGATGCGGATGATCTGTTGGACGCCGTAGTCGCGCAGCAGCTCCGTTGTATAGATCGCCAGGGAGGGCTGTCCCATGCCGGAGCCCTGAACCGACACGCGCCGCCCGTGATACGTTCCCGTATAGCCGAGCATGCCGCGCACTTCGTTATAGCAGACGGCATTCTCCAGAAAGCTCTCCGCAACGAACTTCGCCCTCAGCGGGTCGCCGGGGAACAACACCGTTTCGGCGATATCGCCTTCCTTTGCCCCAATGTGGATGCTCACAACGCACTCCCGTCGTATCCGTATAGGTTGCCGCATCGTATCGCGGCTTTCGGCTACCTGACAACTGAGCGGCCGTCCGGGCTCCCGTGGCCGGCCGCGGAGCCCGGCGTTGCCGGACCCACCCTGATCGGCCCGGCACCCGGCCGGTCCGGCCGTGCAACCGACGGCGCCAGTTATTGGTTGTAACCACGCGATCTGCCGGTGTAGAATGCTGCGCACACTCTCCCTTGAAGAGACGTTGGAAACCATTGAAGGAGGCTATAGATATGCGGGCGCTATTCTCGTCGCTTGTTACGGTGTTGATCGCCGTATTGTTCGTCGTAGGCGTTGCGGTTCCCGGACACACAGCCGGAGAACCTGAGGAAGTAGAGGATGACAGGGTTCGAGTCGGAGTCGTGTTCTCCGTAGGAGGACTCGGTGACGAGTCGTTCAACGACGCTGCCTATGCCGGCATGCAGCGCGCGGTGGACGATTTCGACATAACCTTCGACTACGTTGAGCCGGACGATGTCGCGGAGATGGAGGATCACCAGCGCGCCTTCGTGGAAGCAGGCTACGATCTGGTGATCGGCATCGGGTTCCTCCAAGAGTCGGGGATGGAAGCGGTGGCCATGGATTATCCCGATGCAAAGCTCGCCATCGTGGACGCCGTCGTGGATGCGCCGAACGTGGCTTCACTGACGTTCAAGGAACACGAAGGATCGTTCCTTGTGGGAGCTCTTGCAGCTCTGATGACGGAGACCGGGACAGTCGGTTTCGTCGGCGGCCAAGAAGTGCCGGTCATCGAGAACTTCCAGGTTGGCTACGAGCAAGGAGTCCAATACTCGGATCCTGACGTCGAGGTAATCATTAACTACGCGGGCGCGTTCGACGACCCGGGCCGGGGCAAGGAGCTTGCGGTCAGCCAGCACGATCGTGGTGCGGACATTATCTACCACGCCTCCGGCGGAACCGGGATGGGCGTGTTTGAGGCGGCTGAAGAGGAAGGCTTCTATGCGATCGGCGTGGACGACAATCAGGACCACTTGGTCCCCGGACAGATCCTGACTTCGATGCTCAAGCGCGTAGACGTCGCCGTCTACGACGTCGTGGCAGATGTGGTAGCGGGCGAGTTCCGGCCCGGTCTTCATGAGTTCGGTGTTGCCGACGGGGGCGTCGGAACAACCGACTTCGAGTACACGAGGGATATCATCCCGGACGAGGTATTCCAGACGCTGGATGAGATCAGAGAAGGTATCATAGACGGCACCATCCAAGTGCGAAGCGCGCACGACTGACGCCTGACCAGCTGACGGCGTAGTCGGAGCTACCCCCGGGGCACAGCGTCCCCGGGGCGCATGCTCCGCCCGGGACGGCACTACAATTTCACAGCCCGGACGGTGCATCTCTGCCGGGGAACCGCCCCGGCGCGCCGCCCAGCTCCGACGGAAGCAGGCGCAGCTCTCTAAGAAAACCGACCCCGGTCCTGAGTCCCGGCGTGCGCTCACCGGGCCGGGGGCCGTCGGGTTCTGCTCTTCAGGCCTGAATCGACCGGATTGGACAGAACAACAGAGCTGCGCCGCCGTCTCTTGATTTGCCCCTGAGGAGGCTCGTGTTGGGGAACGTTCTCGAAATCGACCGGATCACCAAGCGCTTTCCCGGAGTTGTGGCCAACGATGCCGTAAGCCTCGACGTCGAAGCCGGAGAAATCCACGCGCTCGTCGGAGAGAACGGCTCCGGGAAATCCACCCTAATGAACATCGTCTATGGCCTCTACCAGGCGGACTCGGGTGAGATCCGGTTGAACGGAGAGCGTGTTGAGATCGATGACCCCCGGGACGCGATCAACCTTGGGCTGGGCATGGTATTCCAACACTTCATGCTGGTGGACACTTTGACCGTGGCGGAGAACGTAATCCTCCGCGCCGAGCCTCAGAAGTTCCGGTTTGTGGACTACCGCAAAGCAGAGCAAGAGGTCGCTCGCCTCGCCGATGCGTACGGGCTCAGAATCGATCCGCGCGCCAAGGTTGCCGACATCTCGGTGGGTCAAGAGCAACGGGTGGAGATCCTCAAAGCGCTGTACCGTCGAGCTAAGGTACTCATCCTGGATGAGCCGACGGCCGTTCTCACACCCCAGGAGACTGAGGAGCTCTTCCAGGTCATGCGGAACCTGCGGGAGCAGGGCACCACGATCGTCTTCATCACCCACAAGATCAAGGAGGTTCTGGCCATTTCCGACCGCGTCAGCGTCCTTCGCCGGGGCAAGCTCGTCGGCACCCGCAGTACCGCCGAGACCGGGCACAAAGAACTTGCGGAGATGATGGTCGGGCGCGAAGTGCTCCTCCGCGTGGAGAAGGAACCCGCGAAACCAGGCGCCCCGGTGGCGGAGATATCAGGTCTCTACGTAGACGATCAACGCGGCACCGCCGCCGTCAAGGATGTCTCTCTCAAGATTAGACAGGGCGAGGTCGTGGGTATCGCAGGGGTGGAAGGAAACGGACAACAGGAGCTCGTGGAAGCTATCACCGGCCTGACCACCGCCCGGACGGGGAAGGTACTGCTCCACGGAGAGCCCATTCAGCACCTCGGTCCCATGAGAATAAAGAGAAAAGGGATCAGCTACATCCCCGAAGACCGTCACAAGCGCGGGCTCATTCTGGACTACAATGTCGCGGACAATCTCATCCTCGGGCTCCATACGCAGCCGCCGTTCGTCGAGCACCGTCTCTTCAGAAGCGAGCGCCATATCGCCGAACACGCGCGCAAGCTCGTCGAAGAGTACGACATCCGCCCTCCCAATCCGGAGCTACTCATGTATACTCTCTCCGGCGGCAACCAGCAGAAAGCGATCGTCGCCCGCGAGTTCTCGCGCCGTCCGGAGTTTCTCATCTGCTCCCAACCGACTCGGGGGTTGGATATCGGCGCCATCGAGTTCATACACCGGGAGATTATCCGGCAAAGAGATCGAGGCACGGCGATTCTGCTCGTCTCCGCCGAGCTCGACGAAATCCTTTCGCTCAGCGATACGATCGCCGTCATGTACGACGGCAAGATCGTTGCCGTGCTCCCCGCCCAGGAAGCAGACGAGCGCCGCCTCGGCTATCTCATGCTGGGAGGCGATCCACACCTACCCGAAGGAGATGCGGAACGTGGAGTTACAGCAACGTAGTCTCACCTCGCGAAATCTTTTGGTCCCCATAGGCTCGGTCGTGCTCGCGTTGCTCGTCGGCTCGATCTTCATCCTCGTTGTCGGGGAGAATCCCCTCTACGCATACCGCGTGCTGTTAGTCGAGTCGTTCGGCAGCATCAACAACATCGCCGGCACGCTCCAACGCTCGACGCCCCTCATTTTTACCGGTCTCGGAGTGGCTTTCGCGTTCCGCTGTGGCCTCTTCAACATCGGCGCCGAAGGGCAGTTGTATGTGGGCGGCATGGTGGCGGCAATCATTGGGGTGAGCTTCGGTAACCTCCCTGGCCTCATTCATCTCCCCATAGCGGTCTTCGCGGGGATGCTCGCCGGCGGGCTCTGGGCAGCCATACCCGGAATCCTCAAGGCGAAGCTTGGGGTACACGAAGTCATCAACACGATCATGATGAACTTCGTGGCGTACTATCTCACGGACTTTCTCGTGACGGGCCCGTTCCACGGCGGCCGCTGGGCCCCTGAGACGGACCGGGTGTTCCCCACGGCGGTGCTGGAGCGGATCCTACCGCCTTCCCGCCTGAACACGGGGATCTTCCTCGCCATTGTGGCGCTCGTCGTCGTGTATATCGTCCTCTGGAAGACCAAGACCGGATACGAGATTCGCGCCGTCGGCCTCAACCCGTCCGCCGCCGAGTATGGCGGAATCAGCGTAGCGCGGAACATGGTTCTCGCCATGGTCATCAGCGGTGCCGTGGCAAGCCTGGCCGGGGTCGAGCAGGTACTCGGCGTCCACGGCCGCTTCATCCAGCGCTTCTCGCCGGATCTCGGCTTCATCGGGATTGCCGTGGCGTTGCTCGGAAAGAACCATCCGGTCGGAGTCTTCTTCGCGGCCGTGCTCTTCGGAGCCCTCCGCACGGGAGGAGCGGCAATGGACCGGCTCACCGACGTTCCGCGGGAGCTTGTCGTCATAATCCAGGCCATGATCATCATGTTTGTCGCAGCCGATGAGCTCATCCGTCGGCTAGTCCCCCGAAGGAGGAAAGCCTGAGATGTGGTGGGAATACGTCGTCTACTTCGTGAACGCCACCGTTCTGGCTGCAGCCCTGCGCATGGCGACCCCGCTGATCTTCGCCTCGATGGGCGGAATTCTGTCGGAGCGAAGCGGCATCATCAACATCGGCCTGGAAGGGATGATGCTCACCGGCGCGTTCATGGGCATGCTTGTGACGTTCTACACCGCCAACCCGTGGGTCGGGCTGATCGGCGCGCTGCTCAGCGGCGGGGTGGTCGGGCTCGTCCACGCAGTTGCCACGGTCCGGTACAAGGTAGACCAGGTGGTCAGCGGGACCGCCATCAACATCTTTGCCGGTGGATTCACCGTCTTCATGCTCCGTACCGTATTCGACGTCGCCGGGACCTCGCCGGCGGTGGAGCGTATCCCCACAGTAGCGGTACCCCTTCTCCGGCGCATCCCCTTCATCGGGGACATCCTCGGCCACCAGAACCCCGTGGTCTATCTTGCGCTCATTCTCGTTGTAGCCGTACACCTCTTTCTCTTTCACACCGTGTGGGGCCTCCGCCTCAGGGCTGTCGGGGAGCACCCGCGAGCCGCCGACACGGTCGGCATCAATGTCTTCCGGGCGCGCTACCTTGCCGTCATCGCCAGCGGCGCGCTCGCCGGCCTCGGCGGCGCATATCTCTCGATCGCGCACCTCAGCAGGTTCGGCGACGGGATGACCGCCGGCCGCGGCTTCATTGCGCTCGCTGCCATGATCTTCGGCAAGTGGACGCCCTTCGGCGCGCTCGGCGCAAGCATTCTCTTCGGCTTCGCCGACGCCGTTCAGATGCGGCTCCAAGAAGTCGGCATCCCGCGCCACTTCGTTCTCATGCTTCCCTACATTCTGACCATGGTAGCGCTCGCCGGCTTCATCGGCCGCGCCACTCCGCCCAAGTCGATCGGAAAGCCGTACGAGAAAGAGTAAGCCTCCGCCGGCGGTAGAAGCCCACTTCTGACCGTTGCCTACAGCCCGTGGCGCCGTTGTGACGGCACCGGCCGGCCGGCGGGTTCCGGCGCGATTTTCCTTCGGAACATCGATACTGCGCCGCGATACCTAGACCGTTCCCTTTCGAAATCTTCGATCGTCTCTTACAATGGAGAAAGCATCCCTTTTTTCTCTTAGGAGGATCGCATATGATACGCAAAACTGTGAGCATGTTGGCGCTGTTTCTTATGCTCGGAGCAGCCAACGGCTTTGCCCAGCTCGAGCTCGACCTCGGAGACTTCGATCCGGACATGATCGATCCGGCGCAGGTAGACATCTCCGACATGGAATTCTATTTCCATGGCCCGATCGAGTTCTTTGTGACAGGCGTCGAGCACCAAGGCATCACGTACAGTGCCGTACTCAAGTACGACGGAGCTCATACGGTCACCGTGGAAGAGCCCCCTATGCTCGGCATAGAGGATCAGCTGCCCGCCGCGATAGACCTGTCTTCAGTGTCGGTGTCACTGACGGAGACCGGGGCCCGCCTCGACAACGTGCTCGTAGACGGCCACCGATTCGCAGGAATCCTCGCGCCCACGGCCGTACCCACGGACCTGGTGGTGCACTCTGCGTGGCTCGAGGAGCTGAATGTTCTCCCATCGGCTGCCCGGCTGGCGGAGATGCGTGATGAGCTCCACGCTCAGATCGGCGCACTCCAAGATGAGGTCGCGGCGCAGGAGGATACGATCGCTTCTCAGGAGCAGGAGATCGCGCAGCTCGAAGACACCGTGGCGCAGCAGGAAGACGATCTTGCAGCGCGCGGACGGCGGATCCAAAGGCTCGAAAGCAGAATTGCGCGGTTGGAAGATCGTGAGGTGGAAATAGAGGATTTCCATGTGGACATGATCGATCCTGCGCTGGCAGACATGTCTGACGCTAAGCTCTACTTCTATGAGCCGGACGAGCTGCTTGTCACCGGCGTCAGATACGGAGGCATGACGTACAGTGCCGTGCTGGAATACGTCGGAGGCTATACCTTCAACGTCCGGGAGCCTCGCGTCCTCGGTATCGAAGACCAGTTGCCCGCTTCCATCGACCTCACCCAAGTTTCGATGGACGTCGTGGAGGACGGTGTGCGATTGGACGACGTGCTCGTCGACGGCCACAGCTTTAGCGGGATTCTCGCTCCCACCGGCGTGGGTACGGAGATCGCCCTAGACGCTGCATGGCTGCAGGAACGCGATGTGCTCCCAACAGCGGTTCAGCTCGCAGAAATGCGGCAGGAGCTCGAGAATGAAATCGCCGCGCTCGAACGGGATCTGGCTGATCGGGAGCGAACGATTGCCGACCAGCAAGACGAGATCGCGAGACTCGAGGAACGCGCGCGCGAGGTTGTAGTAGAGGAGCCCGCCTGGCAGACCGCCCCGGAGGAGCTCACTCGGGTTCGCTTGGAAGGCTTCGACGATGGACGGCCGGCTCTCGGTACCTGGGACACCCGCCGCGGCCGGGTTTCGCAGACGGATGCCGCTCAGCGGTTCGCAAAGTACGAATTCTCGGTGCGCCAGGCGGCGGACGAGATGCTGTACACCCTGGAAGGTGAGGCCGACGGCTCCGGTCGTCGCGGCTACGGCCTCCATTTCCTCGCCTCCGACGTGAGGAACTCGGAGCGTTGGGGATACGGCAGCTCCTATCTCGTGTGGGTCACGCGCGACGCAGCCGTTTACAAGACTGACGACGCCTACGTCCACCTCTACAAGTCCACGCACGACGGGCACATGGAGCTCCTTGCCGGTCGGAAGGTTCCAATCGACATCGAACGTCCGCATGAGCTTCAGGTCTACACGGACCGCGACAACCAGGCGATCACGGTTTCCATGGAGGGCCGCCACCTGTTCACCGTCGACGATGCCGATTTCCTCACCACCGGGAGCATGGCAGCCCTGCGAACGTTGGGCAGCGCCACGTTCCACACGCTCCAGGTAACACAGTAACACCACCCTTTCCCCCAGCCGGCCGGCTATCAAGCCGGTCGGCTGATTTTCGCGCCCAAACGCCGCAGCCCGGCGCCCGCCCCGCACACCCCCAACCCGACGCGGTTGCACGTACCGTCCAACGATGGTAAACCCGTATCGAGCCAAAACAGCCGGCGCCGAGTAGCCTAAGAGAAATGTTCGGCGGCCAACATGCGCAAACCGCCCGACCACGGCGACCACGATTGAGCTGCAGCCGTCACACACTGTAGCGACCCAGGAGCGAAGCTCATGAGCATCGCGATCACCACCGAGCAGGCGCGAAGTTTCCTGACCCTGCTACACTTTCCCGACAGTCGCCCGGCGGCAAGGCCGGTGCTAGACCACAGCGCCGACCCGATCGCCGGTCACCTCGAGCGGCTCGGCTCGATACAGTTCGATCCACTGGACGTCGTGGGAAGGAATCCGGATCTGGTCTTGCAGAGCCGGATCGAGGGCTACCGTCCCGGCATGCTCTACGCCGCGCTCTACGAACGGCCGGTCCTCTTCGAAGGTTTCGACAAGAACCTCTGCATCTTTCATCGCAACGACTTCCCGGCCTTCCGGCGTACACGCCGGAGGATAGCGGCGGAGTTCCGCGACAATCCCGAGATCGAACGGAACATCGAGACCGTCCTCTCCTGGATCGAGTCGGCAGGCCCCGTCTCTTCAGATGATCTGGACTTGGAGGGAAAGGTAAGCTGGCCGTGGGGAACAACGCGCCTCTCCCGCGCCGTGCTCGAAAGCTTGTGGATGGCAGGCAGGCTCGCCATCCACCATCGGCGGGGATCTCGCCGCTACTACGATCTGATCGAGCGGTGCCTGCCACGTTGGATCGTGCAGGCGCCGGACCCCAACCCCACTGATACCGAGTACTTCGCGTGGCAGTTGCACCGCCGCATCCGGAGCGTCGGCCTGCTCACCGGGGGAGCAAGCGACGCCCTCCTCGGCATCACCGGCTTCAAAGCCGCGCAACGCCGAACCGCCCTCGAGAGCCTCTTGGCGGAAGGGCGGCTCCTCGCCGTGCGCATCGAGGACTCCGGTTCCGCGGATGGCTCCCGCCAGGACGCCGGATCCGGGGCCGGCTCCGGCAGCGGCACTCTCGATGCTTACATAGCTCGCGAGGACGAGCCGGTGCTACGCCAAGCGATGGAGCACGAGCCGGAGCCTCGCGCTCGCATCATGGCGCCCCTCGACAATCTGATGTGGGATCGCAAGCTCATCGAGCGCCTTTTCGGATTTCGCTACCGCTGGGAGGTGTACACGCCCAAGCACAAGCGAGAATACGGCTACTACGTGCTCCCCGTAATGCTCGGGAACCGGTTCGTCGCACGATTCGAGCCCGAGCGCTTCCGCGGCGGGACACTCCGCATCGCCGGGTGGTGGTGGGAGGATGGGGTCACTCCGACTCCGCGTGCCCGTGCCGCCATACGCGAGGCGCTCGACGCCTTCTGCGGCTATCTCGGCGCGGACGGAATCGAGGGAGCGCCGTAGCCTACTGCTGTAGTGTGCCGCTGTAGCCCGCCGCCGTAGTGTGCCGGCGTATACTGCCCGAGCTTACGGCCAAAAGCCGCCGGCTCCCCACAGCTCCGAGGCCACCGCTACGACGGCGCGGCGGGTACCTCCACCGTCACCAACTCCTCAGCCTCCTCCCCATACGACGCCTGTGCCAGAACCTTCCCCTCCGGACCAACAGCCATCGAGCAGCCGATGCACTTCCATCCGTCCCATTCCCCGCCGCGGATCATACCGACGTTGCTCACGCCCACGACGGTCATACCATACCGCTGCGCGATCTCCGCATACGGATCCCTCCACTCCCGTCCATACGGCTCCCGCCTGTTGTCGTGGGCCGGTCTTACCGCCCAGGAAGAGGGCGAGAGCAGAAGCCGCGAGCCCATAAGCCCCAGCGCGTGCCCAACCGGGTTCCCTTCGGCCCGGAGATCAGCGCAGATCGGAAGGCCGATCCGTCCGAACGGGGTCTCCGCGACGGTGATCCGGTCGCCCGGCGCATAGAAAGCTTGGGCAAACGGAAGCTCCCGGATTTTCCGATGCAGCAGCGCGATCTCGCCGGCCGGGGTAATAAGGAGCCCGGCATTGTACGTCCGCTCGTCACTTTGCTCGGTAATCCCGGAAGCCACCCAGATTCCCGATTCCCGCGCGGCCGCACGGAGCGCCTCACTCACCCGCCCCGGTATCGGGGTAGCAAGCTCAGCCGCTCGCGGAAACGTCCACCCCACGTCAAAACACTCCGGGAGAACCACGATGGTAGCGCCCCGAGCCGCCGCCGCACCAACCGTCCGGCGAGCGCGCCACAGATTCTCCTCCCGCGCTCCCGGTTCCACGTACATCTGGCCCATGGCTATAGTAATCCACTCGCTCATGCCGTTCCTCCGCTGCCTCCTGAGCCTTCCATAGCTCCTCGGGCTTCCGTAGCGGCCACGAGGCTGAAATCAGTGCCCTCGGGGTGCAGTCGTACAACGCCGGCCCTATTTTTTGAAGCAATTTGCAAAATTCCTTTGAAAACCCGGGCTATTCCGATTCCGGCAAACACCGGGTTGCGCATGCCGGCCATGCAACGCACAATCGATCCGGTGCTCACGGGCGACACGCAGCGCTCCGAGCGGCTCACGGCCCCGCCGGCTCCGCACACTACCGTGTCTCCCGCGCACCCACAAGACCGCCGGCGCCAGGCGCAGCAGTAGAGGAGGCAGTGCAAGCTATGAAGCAGATCTGGATCACCAAAAAGGGCGGCCCTGAGGTTCTCGCCGTCCGGGAAGCACCCGATCCCCGGCCTGAGCCGGGCGAGATCACCGTTGACGTGCGAGCGGCCGGGGTAAACTTCGCCGATGTGCTTGCCCGCATGGGAATGTATCCGGACGCCCCGCCCTTCCCCTGTGTCGTCGGGTACGAGGTTGCCGGCATCGTCCGTGAAGCGGGCTCCGCCGTGCGGCGATTCGCGCCGGGGGACCGGGTAGTCGCCCTTACTCGATTCGGCGGACACGCCACGGTCGTCTCGGTGCCCGAATCGCAGGCATTCGCAATCCCGGACCAGGCAAGCTTCGCGGAGGCGGCAGCGCTTCCGGTCCAGTACTTCACCGCGTACCTTGCGGCCCACGTCTTCGGGAACGTACAGGCCGGCGAGCGCCTGCTCGTTCACAACGCCGGGGGTGGAGTCGGCATTGCGGCAATCCAGCTCGCCCGCCGCGCCGGCGCCACGGTGTTCGGCACCGCAAGCGAGTGGAAGCACGAACGGCTCCGCCACCTCGGTGCGCACACGCTGATCGACTATCGCCGCAGCGATTGGGTAGCGGAGATACAGCGCCTTGCAGAGCAGGGAACAGTCCACGTGATCCTCGATCCGCTCGGCGGCGGGAACATCAGGCGTGACCTCCGCGTCCTCGCCCCGCTCGGCCGGCTTGTCTCGTTCGGTTTTAGCGAGCCCGTCCACAAAGGCCGGAGATCGATCGCGCGCGCCCTGACTTCACTGCTCCGCATGCCGCGCCCGCATATGCTCCGGCTTCTCAACCGCAACTGGTCGATGGCCGGACTCAACCTCGGCCATCTCTGGAGCGAGCTCGACCGGATGCACCCGATCGCCGAAGCGCTTGTGGCGGCATGGCGCGCCGGCGAGATCTCGCCGGTGGTGTCCGCCGAAGTCCCCTTCGACGAGCCCGGCGAGGCCCACCTCCAGCTCCAAGAGCGCCGCAACTTCGGCAAAGTGGTTCTGGTGCCCGTAACGCCGCGCAGAGGGTGAGCGGCCGGCCGCCGCCTGCCTCACCGCCGGTACACGCTCCCAGCGAGTCTCAAGAGCGGCGTTTCCAGGCCCGAGCCGGCCCCTGGACGGTCTGCCCGGCCCGTCCAAACGCCCCACGCGCCACTCCTTCGTAGGAATGCAGCTCCAGAATACTCCTGTGGTAGCCCCATGTCCACTTTCTTGGTACAATGGAATGACCCTAGACAATGGGGTAAATGGGGGACTCCGATGGACGGCGCGCGCGAGCCGAATGTTGGAGCGCGGCTACGGGGCATTCGTGACCGGAAAGGCTACTCGTTGCGGACGCTTGCAGAGCGCTCCGGGCTATCGGTCAATGCAATCAGCTTGATCGAACGGGGAGAGAACTCGCCCACTGTCTCCTCTCTTCACCTCCTCGCCCGCGCGCTCGAGGTTGGCGTCACCGACTTTTTTACCGAGGAGCACCGTCTCACGGCGGTTTACACCCCGGCGAGCGAGCGGTTGCGCTACCGCAGCCCCAAGATGTGGATGGAAAGCCTCGGCATAGGCCTCCACAATCAGGACCTTCAGCCCTTTATGATCTCGGTGCCACCGCACGCTCCCATCGCCGAGTCCGTCACTCATCCGGGCGAAGAGTTCGTGTACTGCCTCGCCGGTGAGATCGATTACGCGGTAGACGAGACGTGGTATAGCATGGCACCCGGAGACACCCTGCTCCTGGACGCAAGGTGGCCCCACCGCTTCACCAACCCCGGAAGCGGTCACGCACAGATTCTTATCGTCTTCCAAGCGTCGGGCCACGAACACCTCGCGCGCGACCGTCATCTTCACGCCTGACTGCTCTTGCGCCTGCACTCGCCGTCGCGCGCCCGCACGCGCCGTCACGCGCGACCAACGCCTGCCCCGCAGTGCCGGCGACCCTTCCAGGATACGCGTCATCGCCGACGCGCCGAAGACGTGTGCCCGCCTCCTTGACGCCGGCACATTCACTAGGTAGTCTAGCTACAAGCTCGCTTCTCTAGCCAAATGCAGCTATGCGCGCCATTCGCCGCGCACCACTCCACATCAACACGAGGGTCCCATCCATGCAGCACCGCACGATCCACCGTCTTCGGGTTGTCTTCCAGGTAGCGTTTCTCGCTCTGTTTATAGCGCTCGCCGCGCTCGGGCGCGTCCAGCTCTGGCTGCCGGTCTTTCTCCTGGGGCTAGTGGCTTCGCTCTTCCTTGGACGGCTCTACTGCGGCTGGGCCTGTCCGATGGGAACGCTCTTTCGCCCCGTAAACCGCCTCAAGTCATGGCTCCGCCTCCCGCGCCTGCGTCCACCTCGTTTCCTCCAAGCGCGCGGCGTACGGTGGGTGTTCGTGGTCGCGCTCATCGGCGCCATGGTTATCTCGCGCCGAATGGGCGTGGAGCTCGATCTTCTGGTCTGGGTGACCGCGGCGGCAGTCGTGATAACACTCTTCTTCCACGAAAGCTTCTGGCACACCCGCATCTGTCCCTACGGAACCCTGCTTTCCGTAACCACCCGGGCCGCGCGCCGAACGATGCGGATCGACGAGGAGGACTGCAAGCCGTGCGGCAAGTGCCGGCGCGTCTGCCCCACGCATACCATCGCGACGCTCGACTCCGAGAAGCGCCGCGTCCTCCCCGCCGAGTGCCTCGTCTGTTTCAATTGCGCGGAGGTATGCCCGCAAGACGTGATACGATATCGCACATGACCAACACCGACCGCCTCATTCGCGTCCTCAAGCTCCTCCGCCACCACGGCGAGCAGATCCCCCCGCCCGAGCAGCTCGGGATATCCGCGGCGCAGGTGCGCATTCTCGATGAGCTCTTCGAAAGCGACGGCCTCACGGTAACCGACCTCGCCCGCCGCCTCCGTCTCACGGTACCCACGGTCAGCGTCGCCACCCGAAAGCTCGGCGAAGACGGCTTCATCGAGCGCGCGGGCACCCCGGACGCCCGCTCTGCGTATCTCACCCTCTCCCGGAAAGGCACCAAGATCCTCCACCGCATCCGCGAGTTCCGCACCGCTCGGGCGCATTCGCTGCTCGGGCGGCTCTCCTCCGAGGAGCAAAGGCGAGTGCTGGAGCTTTTGGAGAAGATGGTGGACCAAGGCGGAGGAGCCTGAAGCGCGCTCGCCGCCGGTCGGGCGAGAGTGGTTGAGCGTTGCGGGTATCTTCACCGTCAGCCGCGAAAGGAGATACGTCCGCCGTGACAAGCAACCGATGTCACGGCGGACCTGCCGGAAGGCAAGGACGCAGCGTATCTATTCAGGCTGCGAGATCGCCAACGTGTAATCGCCATATGAAGGGGCTGTGTGCGTACTACTCTGCCGGGAACCGTATACCTTGAGATAGTACACCGTGCCGGCGGCCGGAATGTCGGTAATCCCGATGTTGACCGACTGTCCGAGGTCGAAATACGCCTCCCGGCCGAGGAAATCGAAGCTCTCACTGTATAGTTCGGTACCGATCCGCAACGTGTTTTCAACGCCCGTGAATGACATGGTCGCGTCCTCGGCGCTCCTGGTTTCAAACCGGTACCAGTCGAAATCACCGCCGTAGCCGTCGCCATAGTAATCATAACTCATGTGCACGATCGTGCCGTCGAAGCTTGCCACCGGCAACGTACCTAGGTCATACGCGGTCTCACGCGTATCATTTGGTTCACCGGGGGTCTTGTTGATGTCCAAGTTGCGCACACGCAGCGTGTAGGTACCGGTACGGCTTTCGTGGTAATCGGTGACGCGAATGTAGTAGGTGCCGCCGCGCGTGTTGTACGTGCGAACGAGTCGTGCGCCAACGTTCGGAGCGTGCCCAGAACGTACTCTCACACCATCCGAATCCTCGACACGCAAGGTCGCCATGATGCCGTCAACGTTGTTCACATCGACCTCGACCCGATCCCAGATACCGTCGTTGTCCGTCGTTATTCTGAACCAGTTCTCGTCTCCGGTGTTCCGAAGGCTGACCGAATAGCCATCATCGAGCTCGATCTCAGCGGCATTCTGCCGGCTCGTCCCGGCGACGAAATAGTCATCGTCGGATATCCCGAGCACTCCTTCACATGATGTCATCATGCCGACCAGCGCTACTGCCACGGCAAACATGATGAGGGATACAAATCTGAAACGCTTCATCCTGCCTCCTCCTCGCTCCGTCTACGCCAAAGTAGACGGAAGGGTTACCGGTATTCGGAAGGGGTTTGCTGCTGCAATTGCAGTATCCCCCGCTCCGCACATCGCTTCATATGATGAACGTGCGATGCACCATCCCTATACCGCGAATTACGAACAACGGCGTTCCACAATGTAAAATGGGACTTATTTGCCGGCGGGACACCAGCGGAAAACCGCGATATACTGGGAGGGTGCACCTGTTGGAGCTCATTGCGGCCCTGGGAGCGGCGCAAGGCGTGCTCTTGCTGGTCCTCATCGCCGCTCGATTCCGGGGCTCTCACAACGTACCGCTTGCGCTCTTGCTGCTTACCTTCTCGATCCGCGTCGGAACCATTCCGATGTGGTCCCCTGAAGGACTCGCCGCCGCCCGGTGGCTTCTTCCCGTGGCGGGCGCGGCACCGCTTTTGTTCGGGCCGCTGGTGTGGTGGTGCGTTCGGGAGCTGGTTCGAGAGGAGTTAAGACCGCCACGGCGTACGTGGCTCCACGCGCTCCCCTGGGCGGTCGAAACCGCGGCGCTGGCGGTCTACATCGGGTCGCTCTCTCCGATCGGCTACGAGCAGCTTGTCCACGACTTGTTTGTCCCACCTGCCCCATGGTGGATGCCGGTACGGCACGTCGTGAAAGGGCTTCACGGCACTGCGTATGCGATTGCGTCCGCAGCGATCGCGTTCGGCTCCCAGAGCCGGGCACCGCATGTTACCGCTCCCCGGCGGCTCTGGGCGCGGCTCGTTGTGGCGCTCCCGCTCGTCTGCATGCTTTCGTTTGCGGTCGTAGCAGCTGAGCCGACGGCACACTGCGCGGAGACTCACGGAGCGATCTCGCCCTTCTCCCTGCCGGCGGCCGCCATGATGCTCACGATATACGCCTTCGCCGGGCTCGTTCTGACAGCGCCGGACGTTCTCGTTCTCCATGCACCACGCAACGGTGTCGGCACGGCGACTCGAATAGCTGATCCGGAGATCGAGGCGATTGCCGACCGCGTCCGCCGAAGCCTGGACCAGGGCACCTATCTGGACTCCGATCTCACAATCACGCGCTTGGCCAAAGCGCTCAAGCTGCATCCCAACAGGCTTTCTTTGGCCATCAACCGCGCGTTCGGCTGTAACTTCGCCCACCTCATCCACCAGTACCGCCTGGATTACTTTCTCGAGCGCGTCGAGGCGGGAGATCTGAAACGCTTTACCATTCTCCGCCTGGCATTCGAGGCGGGGTTCTCCTCGAAGACAACCTTCCATCGCGTCTTCCACGAGCGTTTCGGTATGCCTCCCTCGGCCTACCTTCGCAGTCGTTTAGACGGGTCTTCCGGAACTGAACCACAGGCCGAGCACCGCAAGCCGGACAACCGCACAGGATAGTGGCAGTACGAGCACCGGCTCACCGCTACCGCGAAACCTCGTTCGCCGTCATCTGTTCGAGACTCTGCCGGCTGCGGATGAGTTTCAGATCACCGCTTCGCTCGAGGAGCACCTCCGGAGGCTGCGCAAACGAGTTATAGTTGACCAGCGACATGCTGGAGCAGTACGCCCCCGCTCCGCCGACAACCAGGTAATCTCCCACCTCCGGAAGCGCCATTCGTCTCGGCGTCTTGTTGTGGGCCGCGTCGAGCGTCAGCGAGTCGCCGCTCTCGCAACACCGTCCGACCACGATGAGGCCCTCCAGCGGCCTCTCTCCGGTTCGCGTCTCTCCGGCCTGCGGGTGCTCGGCCGGCGCCTCCCCTTGCCGCCTCTCTTCGGCCGAAGGGGCCCCGGGGCGCCAATCATCCGAAAGGACGTTCCCGTCCCGATCGAGTACGGTGAACGGGTGCCGGGCACCGTAGAGGAGCGGGCGGGCAATCACCTCCATTCCTCCGTCGACGAGCACAAAACGGAACCCGTCGGCGCCCGTCTGTTTAATGTCCAGAACGCTCGTCACCACAGAGCCCGCGTTCGCGACGATGAAGTTTCCCGGCTCCACCTCCATGGTGAGTGCTCGGCCGGTCCGCGCGTGAAACGATTCGAGTTCGCTTTTGGCGGTAAGCCCCAGGTCTTCGATATCCGCCGGCGTCTCGTCGGGCATCCGGGCCTCCTTGAAACCGCCGCCGAAGTTGACCGTCGTCGCGTCGGGGAAGAACTCCTCGATGAATCCGAGCTCCCGCCGGATGTTGTCCCGCCACGCCTCCGGATCGCCCCCCGAGCCGATATGGACGTGGACCAGATCGAACGTCAGCCCATAATCCTCCGCGAGCTCGAGCGCTTTCGGGACGTCTGTGAGGTGCACGCCGAAGCACGAGTACTTGTCCCCGGTGTTGCGGCTCGCCGATTCGCCCGAGCCCACCCCGGGGTGAATCCTCATCCCCAGCGGAATGCCGTTCTGGGCTGCAAAGGGCGCCACCGCCCGCTGCTGGGTCAGCGAGCACACGTTGTACTTGAGCCCCTTTAGGATGAGGTCTTCGAGATCGCTCCGGTCCTCGCCGCGTGGGACCTCCTGCGCGGTGAGCAGGATCTTCGCCGGATCGATTCCGGCGAGAACGGCGCGCCGTGCCTCGTTGAGCGAGCTGGCATCGATCGAAAAGCCCTGCGCGGTGATTAACTGCAAGAGGGCCCGGCTCGAGTTGGCCTTCATCGCGTACCGGGGCAGCACGCCGAACGCATTCGGCATAGCGGTGAAGCGACGACAACGCTCGACGATGAGCCCCTCGTGATAGAGATAGAGTGGCGTCCCGAACCGGCGAGCAGCCTGGACGGCCGCCGCCGCGGGGATCCCGCCTGGTCCGATAAGTGTGTCCAACATACCGTCTCCTTTCGGCACCGTCGCCGCGTCCGCCGTACGGGGCGTCGTTCGGGGTCGACCGCTCCCGCGGGAGGCCTCTCCCCGTGTTCCCCTCTCCCGGGGTCGGTCTCTGCCGGCGCCCTCTCGCGGGAGAGCCGTTCCCGGGAGGCCTCTCACAGGGGTATCTCCGGCGGGGGCCGGCCTCTCCCGGCGATGGCCTCTGCGGACGGTGGCCCCTCCCGGCGGTGGCCCCTCCCGGCGATGGCATCTGACGGAGGTGGCCTCTCGCGGGGGCCTCCGCCGACGTTAGAGAAAATGCTCGATCAAGTGTTCGCGCGAATGGGGCGAGAGATACGCCGGGGGAACGTCATAGATCGTAAACGCTCCGGAGCGTCCTTC
>PWGF01000084.1 GCA_003554375.1 Spirochaetaceae bacterium | reverse complement strand
GGAGCACCTCCTCGGAAAGAACCGCGCCGGTAGGATTGTTGGGCGAAATGAGTACCAGCGCGGCCGGAGTTCGCTGTAGCGCCTGTTCGATCTCCTCCGGATCGGGCTGCCATCCTCGCTCCGGGAGAAGGTGGTAGTAAACCGGCCGTAACCCCCCGAATTCCACCAGTTGCTCGAAGAGCGGATAGGTAGGGCTCGGCAGCAGCACTTTCGCACCGGGCCCTGCGAGCGCCGAGAAAAGCACCGAGTAGCTCTCTGAGGTTGAAGCCGTTATGAAGATACGCTCGATCGGCAGGTCAAGTGCGTCCTCTGCATAGAACCTGCAGATAGCGCGCCTTGCGTCGACATCCCCGTGACTGTCGGGCCGGTATTCTCGCCGCCGCACGTAGTCTTGCAGGGCGTCGGCGAGTAGTTGATCCGAGCATCGGATTCCCGCCCGGTGGAAAGAGCTGTGAGTCAGATCCAGCAGCGGTTTTCCCTGCAACCGCCGTTGCTCCGCTTCCGCCAGCAGTCGATTCATCCTAAGTCCGAGCTTATCACCACGAAGCGTCCGGGAGGAAGCGCCAACGCCCGTCCTGAGACAGCACCCCCCCTTCGACACGCGGAGTGATCACAGCACGGCCGGAGTCATCGAACGGTGGGCTCGGGAGTTCGGTCTCCGAATGTTTGTAGGTACTGGCGATTTCCCGACATCTCAACTATACTCCGTTGAGACTCGGGCCACACTGGAAGCGAGGGTTCATGAACGAAGGCCACGGCGTCGATGCCGTCGGTACAGCAGGGTTCATCTCACGCCTCCGGCCTCGATCAGGCGCCGGGCCTCACACCGTCGAGCGACGCGCATTGATTCTGCTCATCGGGCAGGCATTCGCCACCGGGCTGGCTCTGGGGCTCGTGTACAACGTCGGGTACGCGCTTCTCGTGTCGGAGTTCGGCAGCCAAGGGCTACGGCACGTGTACGTAATCGTAGGGCTTCTGGTACCGGCAACGACGGTGCTCTTCGAGTACGGGGAAGAACGAACCAGTCTAGCCCGGTTCTCAGCGATCACTATCGCGTCTTTCGCAGCGGCGTTTATTGGGCTCTTTCTCCTCCTTGCCACGACAAATGCGCCGTGGATCATCTACGGCTTGATGGTAGTGCAGACGGCGGGAACCCTCTACTGCATGATGCTCCGCGGAGCCCAGGCCGCCGAGCTCTTCGATGCACGGCGGATCAAGCAGAACTACCCCCGGATTACCGCCGGCGAGATTCTAGCCGTCGTCCTTGCCGGTATCGCAGTCGGGCCGCTAACCTCCCTCTTCGGCGCCCTCGAGCCGCTCATTCTCCTCGGCGGAATAAGCATGATCGCGGCGCTCGCATTCGTCCACCGGATCGGAAAACTTCTGCCGGAAGAGCACCACCATGTTGACACTCCGTCACCGACCACGTCTCACCGAGGAACACGCGCGCACCATTGGCACGCGCGTGCCGCGCTCTCCTCGCCGGCCGGTGACTCGGAGCTGCAGGAGCCCCGGGAAACCCACGCGCACCCTGCCCTCCTCAACGGCAGCCACGAGTACCCGGCCCGCGAGGACCGTATCCACGGTCGACACGAGCGTGGGCCGGCCGCGACGTTGCGAAACCTGCGTCAGGTTATCCGCAAGCCGTACAGCATGGTAGTGTTCGCCTATCAAGTACTCGCTTCAGGAGCCACGCTGCTCGTTCAGTACCTGGTGTACTCCGAGGCAAGCGTTTTCTTCCCGGAGGAGGCGGCACTAGGGCGGTTCATCGGCCTCGTGACTTCGGGGACCACCGCCGTCGGCTTTCTTTTTCTGTTGACGATGGCGTCGCCGATCCTACTCCGTTTCGGCATGCCTGCCGGAGCAATCGGCGGCCCCCTCATTACCGCCGCTATTCTCGGAGCCGCAGCTGTCACGGCGCTGTTGGGTCCGGAGGCAGGCCTGACATTCTTTGTGCTTCTCATCGTAGCTCGTTTCGTCGATTACCTAGTCTATTCAGGATTCGCCAAGACATCAATTCAGTCTGCGTTTCAACCATTGGCTCACGACGAACGTCGAGCGCTACACAACGTAGTTCAAGGCGTCGGCATCCCGATAAGCTATGCGGTCGCCGGCGCAGGGCTTCTCGCATTTACCGCAATCCCGTGGGTTACGACCATCCATGTAACCTACTTCACGCTTGGCGTTACCGCGATCACCGCGCTTGCGGGACGCAAGCTTCTGAACGCCTACCAAGCGGCTCTCAAACACGCCTTGGCCCGCAGGCGACTTACCGGCATGCAGCTGAATCTGGCTGACGCCGGTACCCGCGCGGCCATCGAAGCGCTCCTTCACTCGACCGACCCATTTCAGGTAACTTCCGGGCTCGATCTTCTGCGCCAGGGAAACGACGCGCATTTCGCGGAGCATCTTGCACAGTTGGTCGATCATCCACATCCGCATGTACGGGCGGATGTCCTTCGGCGCATTGAAGAGGAGGGCTACCGATGGGGCCTCGCGGTGGCACGACTGCAGTTGGATGAGGAACAGCCGACCGAAGTTCGGAAATCGGCGCTCCGAGCGGTATGCGCCCTCTCCGAGGAGCCGTCAGTCGAGGTGACCCGCTTCCTGGAAGACACGGATTCCGAGCTCGTGGAGGCGGCCGTCACCGGACTTTTCCTCTACGGCGGGATCGATGGAATTCTCACCGCGGGCGATACATTCAACCGCCTCCTCCGCTCCTCTACCCCGAATCAGCGCGTCGCTGCGTGCCGCGTACTCCAGAGCACCGCGGTTCGAAGCTTCTACCAGCCGGTCCGCCGGTTGCTACGCGATTCCGATCCGTCCGTAGTTACCGCGGCACTCAGAGCCGCCCAGGCCGTTGCGCATCCGGCACTGCTACCCGACGTCGTCGCCCATGTGGATGCCCCGGAAACACGAGGTGCTGCGCTGGCGGCGCTGACGAACCTGGGCGGCGCAACGGCCCAGCTCGTGCAACAGCTTCTCACAGAACCCGACGTAATGCCGACTGAACGCGCCATGCGTATCGTACGCGCGGCCGGCCGCATGGCGGATTCCACCGTTCGAACCGCACTCACCGCCGCTTTCTCCCCGGGTTGTCCCGGGCCGGCACGCGCCGCTTTCGAGGCCTTGGCTCAACAGGACTATCAGGCGGATGAGACAACGCGCCCTGCGGTAGAGGCGGCCCTCGACCGTACCGTTCAGCGCTGCGCACGGTACGCAACAGCGTACGCCGACCTGTTTCGCCATCCCGGCGCCGAAGCTATCGAAGGCGCTGTAGAGCGGTCGTATGCGGAAGAGCTCGAGACGGTCTTTCTGGTTCTGGGGTTCCTCTATCCGCCGGACGAAATCGCCGACATGCGAGAACGCATCATACACGGATCCCAGAAGGAGCGCGCCCTCGGAGAAGAGCTACTCGACGTTCTGGTATCCGGTTGGCGAAAGCAGAGTATCATAGCCGTAGCTGACCGTAGAACGGGGAACCCGCCTGATACCGCGCATTACCGCGAGCTTTTCTCGATAGAACGCATGCCGCCCAGCGAGCGCGTCGTAGAGATTGCGACGGACGGCGACCGATGGCCGGAACCGTGGCTGCGCAACTGCGCGTTGGTAGCCGCTTACCGGCTCAGGTTGGATTGCCCCGAACCGGAGGACCCCATGCTCACAATCGTAGAGCGCGTCGTAGCGCTCAGGAAAACCGATTTCTTCGCTGAGATCCCCGACGAGATCCTTGCACACATCGCTTCAATTGCCGATGAGCTCGACATTCCTCCTCGCAGCACGTTCATCCGGCAAGGAGAAGTCGGCGACTGCATGTACCTAATCCGAGAGGGACGAATCGCGATTCACGACGAGACGCGCCGGTTTGCCGAGCTCGGTCCAGGCGAGGTGGTCGGAGAGATGGCGATCCTGGACCCCGAGCCGAGATCGGCCTCGGCAACCGCCCTGGAGGATACGGTCCTACTGAAAATCGACAAAGAATCGTTCGACTCCGCTATGGAGGACTATCCGCGGATCGCACGCAGCGTGATCCGGGTACTCTGCCGAAGGCTGCGAACGAACATATCAAACGAAACCAGTTGACCAGGTCGGACAGTGGCTCGGGGGCGCTGCGGGGGCAGGTCCTCGACCAAAGCTCTTCCCGGCTCGGAGGATTGGGAGCCCTCTTGGTCAGATTCCACACAGCGCCTCGCGATACACCGACCCCACAAACGAGAGGGAGGCCTTGTAGAGCACAGTGCGGTTCCGCCCTTCCATCTTTGCGCGATAGAGGGCGGTATCCGCCTGCTGGATAACTTGGTCCAGCGGTCGCATCTGCTCGCGACTAATCAGCGCTCCGCCGACACTAACCGTAATCCGAAGCTCCCGACCTTCATGTACGATCGGCATGCGCTCTACCGACCGGCGGATTCGCTCACATGCACCCCACACCGAATCCGTGTAGCACTCGGCAAGGAGGACAACAAACTCCTCCCCGCCGAAGCGCGCAGCAAGGTCTTCCGATCGAATAGCACGTTGAAGTGAGTCGGCAAGCTCACGCAGCGCCGCGTCCCCTGCCAGGTGACCGTGGCTGTCGTTGAAGCGCTTGAAGTGATCGATATCGACGACGAGGAGCGCAGCGCTTCCCCCGTGTCGCTTAATGCGATCGAGCTCCCGCTCAGCCTGACGACGGAAGAAGGAGTAGTTGTAGAGCTGCGTCTTCTGGTCGGTAATTGCGCGCTTATGATGGAGATTGTTCTCCAAGCTTATGGACGCCAGCTCAATGAGCCGCGAGATATGGCGCCGTTCGCGCTCGGAGAACGGCTCGTCGATGACTTTCCTACTTACAGCAACGAAGCCGTGGATGCCGGCAAAGCCGGCGAGCGGGAAGATCAGCTCCGGCTGCGCGGGCTCGAGCACTCGGGTTATCCGCACATCTGAGATATCGGGAAACGAGATCGGAGCGACGCCGTTGCCGCCCTCGCCTCCAAAAAGCTCCCGGAACGGCTCGAGCGAAGTTACCTTCACGAACGGCTCCACCGGCCGCATGTTCTCAAAACAGTATGTGCGTATCAACGGGAACTCGGAATCCTCATCTACGACAAAAACGAGCCGGGCAGGAACGATTCTATTGAGAAGCTTTCCGGTGACCGCATCGACGAGCCCCTGCAGCGTCCGCTGCTGAGAAATCTCGACCAGCTCATCCAGAAGAGCCTCATATTCCCGAATCTGACCTTGGAGCTCGGTGATGTAGTCGAGAAGGCCGGTCTGCCGCAGAAGATCGTAGTGCTCGATAAGCCGGGGATCGGAGAGTCGGGCCCCGTCGTCATTCCCTCTAAGGCTTGTCGCGCCGCACGGGATAGTGCCGAGTTCTTTCACCGCTACACCGCCCACAACCCACTTACTCCAGAAACCCCATCCCCAGCCAACGGTGGCGCCGCTTTATCCCACGCCCCCGAGCCACGCACAAGCGGACCACGGTAGTCTTAGGCAAAAGGGACGACTCGATGCGGTTCAGCCCGCTCAGACCGCGCTCATCGATGAAGGAACGGGACCAATCCCCTTACCTTCCACTCCGGCTTTAACAGTGAAGCACCGGTTTGTGAGCACGGCAGGACTCGAACCTGCGACTTCCAGCTCCGGAGGCTGGCGCTCTATCCAACTGAGCTACGCGCCCACGCGTTGAGCCCAAGGGTAGCGTCGGCGTGGTTTGCTGTCAAGACGATAGCGCGCCGGCATCCTAGGGCAAACCCAGTTGGATTAGTACGGTTCGACGCCGGCGGCTGAAAGCCGCTGAAGCGAGTATTCACCTCTCTCACCACACCACCAGAGTCCCCGGCAAGCGCCCACGACCGCCCGCTCGCCGCCGTGCTTCCAGGCGGGTTGTCCAACTGCGTTTGCCCTGGCCGGCATGCCTCGCCGGCACCGGATTGCACACAGTCCACACCGCCGATTAGAATACCTCGCACACATGAAGCTTTCGAAAAACACGATGTCCTCTCTCGTTACACTGGTACTGTTGGGCAGTCTCATCGGAACTTTTGCTTGGGAGCTTGTCGAGCAACTCCTGTCTTTTGCAGGATGGGACCTGCGCCTCCGGCTTGGACCGCTCGGTTTTGATGCACGAGTCATCGCCGTGACCGTTATCGTCAACCCCGGCACACTGCTGGGCGTAGCTTTCGGCATTCGTTCCTTCCGTGCAGTATGAGCTCGAGAGTTCTCCTCGCGTCAGCATCGCCACGACGGCATACGATCCTCCGGCAGCTGTCGATCCCTTTCGAGGTGTCTGTAGCCGATATTTCGGAGGAAGTCCCTGAAGGAGAGCCCCCGTCCGATACGGTCCGGCGACTGGCCACAGAAAAGGTGGAAGCTGTGCAATCGCGAGAAGAAGCCGCCCACTATGAGTACATCCTCGGGGCGGACACCGTCGTTGTGCTGGAAGAAACCGTGATGGGGAAGCCGGAAAGCCGTGAGACTGCGGCAACATATCTGCGCGCATTATCGGGCAGAACGCACCAGGTTCATACGGCGATAGCACTCTATGTTCGCTCCCGCGCGTGTTATGACATAGCGGAATCGATCACGGCCGTCCACATGGCAGCGATCTCAGGCGAGGAGCTCGCCTGGTACCTGGATACCCAGGAATGGAGAGGTGTCGCCGGAGGATATCGAATCCAGGGCCGAGGTCAGCTTTTCATCGAAGGAGTGACCGGAAGCCCGAGCAACGTCATAGGCTTGCCAATCAGGCCATTATATTCTATTTTGACGCGGAATCGGTATCGATTCGACTATGCCCGGTAGCAGCCACGGCTTGCTGCCGGAGATTCCGGTCGCGCATCGGGCGCGGCACGAGAAATAGCGACGGGATGCGCCTCCCGAGCCCACAATAAGCTGTCCGAGGTATAGAAGATCTGCTTTGGGCAGTACGGAGGCGCACATGTGTGTAAGGAGGAAGCTCTTGGCAGTTGTAACGATGAAAAGCCTGCTGGAATCAGGCGTTCACTTCGGCCACCAAACAAAGCGCTGGGATCCGCGGATGAAGAGGTACATCTTCGCCGAGCGCAACGGGATCCATATCATCGATCTCCAGAAGACCATTGCCGCCATCAAAGAGGCCTACGACGCAGTACGAAAAACGGTTTTGGAAAACAAATCGGTTCTGTTCGTCGGGACCAAAAAGCAAGCGCAAGCGGCAATTCAGCGCGAAGCCGAGGCCTGCGGCATGTTCTATGTGAACCATCGCTGGCTCGGTGGAATGCTGACGAACTTCACGACAATCAAGAAATCGTTGGCGCGCCTGAAGAGATTGGAGAAGATGGAAGTAGACGGCACTTTCGAGAGCCTCACGAAAAAGGAAGTTGCCAAGCTCAACAAGGAGCGCGCCAAACTCGAGCGCAACCTCGGCGGTATCAAAGAGATGAAAGAGCTTCCGGGGATTGTCTTCGTAATCGACACGCGCAAAGAAGCGATAGCGGTTTCCGAAGCCCAAAGGATGGGCATTCCGATAGTGGCCGTGGTGGATACCAACAGCAATCCGGAGGGGATCGACTATCCCATCCCCGGAAATGACGATGCGATTCGGGCCATCAGCCTCTTCACGCAGATCATCTCCAAAGCCGTTATCGAGGCAGACAATGAGATTGGCCTCGAGGTGATTGAGAGTATGCAAGAAGATGAAGAAGAAGGCGCGGTTGTGCGTGAAGGTGCCGCGGCAGCCTCGGCGACGGAGGCGCCCGCTGAAGAAGTCGCCGAAACAACTGCGGAGCAGTCCGATGCCGAGGAAGACGTTGTTGCCTTCGGTGAGGAAACGGCCACTCTGGCTGATCATGTTGCCGCAAGCGACGAGGCGGAAGACCGCGTAACCGAGCGGGACTACTCCGACTATCAGCCTCAAGAGGAGGCGCCGAAACGGGAAGAGAAAGAACTCGAAGAGCGAGTAGCCGAAGAAGCCGGCATCGACGCAGACGAGCTGTACGAGCAGGAGTGACGGCTTGAGCCGACGAATG
>PWGF01000108.1 GCA_003554375.1 Spirochaetaceae bacterium | reverse complement strand
GGGCTGAGCATTGCCGGCCGCCTCGCCGTCGGCGCGCTTGCCGATCGAATCGGTGCCCGGAGGAGCATGCTCCTCTGCGCCGGCATTCTGGCTTCTGCCCTGGCGTTCCTCCAGTTCGCCGGATCGGTCTACACGCTCTATCTCTTTGCCGTTATCTACGGCTTCGCCCACGGCGGCGTGTTCACCGGGATGTCGCCCATGGTCGCCGATTACTTCGGGCTCCGGGTGCATGGGCTCCTCTACGGTGCCATCGTGTTCGTCGGCACCGTGGCCGCCGCGCTCGGCCCGCCCATCGCAGGCGGCGCGTTCGATCTCCTCGGCACCTACCGCCCGGTCTTCGTGCTCCTCGTCGTGCTTGCGCTTGTCGCGGTCATCGCGCTTCTCCGACTCCGAAAGCACGCTCCGGCTCACCGGTAGCTGGACGGGCCCGCGACTCCGGCGTACACTCCGTTCGGATGGCGGACGGACCGTCGCGCACGGCCGCGGGCCCGGCAGCGGCCGGCCCGGCCCCACCGCCGATCCGCCGCCGGCCCGGTTACACCCACGGTGCATCGCGCCGGCTTCAAGGCAAGCCGCGCGCCCGCGGACAACCGGCCCGCTGTGCACGGCGAGGTACGCCGCGCCGAGGGCAAACCGCGCAGCCGCGGACAACCGGATATCGGAAAGACATCGAAAGCGGGTTGAAAGCATATAGAGAGAATGGCGAAAGGATATAGAAAGGATAACGAAATGAACCAACAAACAGTCCGAACGGGAAAAGTGGCACTCTTCCTTGCCCTCGCATTCGGCATCGCCTGGCTCTCCGCGCTCGTCGTCTATCTGGCCGGAGTCGAGTACGGCTCACCCGCAAGCTTCGTACTGGTCGCCGTCTTTTTCATGTGGGCGCCCGCCGTATCCGCCATCGTCGTTCAGCTCGTATACCGCGAACCGATCCGCCCCGGCTGCATCCTCCGGCTCGGCCGCATACGGTGGCTTGTCGCCGGCTGGTTGCTGCCGGTCGCCGTGCTCGCCCTCACCATCGGCATCGGGGTTCTCCTCCCCGGGATCGAGCTCACCACCGACTACGCCGCGTTCCTCGAGGGCCTGGCGCTCCCCGCCGAGCAGATCGAGGCGTCCATGGAGCAGCTCGAAACGATTCCGATTCCCACGCCCCTCTTTTTCATAGCGCAAGGGCTCCTTGCCGGGCTCACCATCAACGCCCTCTTCGCCTTTGGCGAGGAGCTCGGATGGCGCGGGCTTCTCCTCCGCGAGCTCAGCCCCCTCGGCTTCTGGAAGCTCTCGCTTTTCACCGGCGCAATCTGGGGCGTCTGGCACGCGCCGGTCATCGTCCAGGGCCACAACTTCCCCGAAGCCCCATACCTCGGCATCGTCGTGATGACCGTGCAGTGCATCGCCATGTCGCCGGTCTACACCTATCTCACCGCCCGCGCCCAGAGCGTCCTTGCCGCCGCCTTCTTCCACGGCTCGTTCAACGCCCTCGCCTCGTTCGCTCTCGTATTTCTCACCGGAGCCGGCAACCTCGTAATCTCCCCCGTCGGTCTCGCCGGCATCGCCACCGCGCTCATCCTCACCGGCGCCTGCGTGCTCCACGACCGCTACCTCGCCCCGGCGCCCCTCATAACAAAGGGCCCGTTCGTAATCCCCTGACCGGCAGCCAACCTTCGCCGTCGGCACAGCTTTCGCTTTCGACCTGGGGGAGGGGGATAAGGAATTCCCCCCCGCTCCATCCCCCGCGCCGCTCGTCCCGGGGTATTCCGCTCCCCCCTACCATGGGCGGAGCGCTTCCCGCCTGCTCCTGTCCGGCTCCGCCGGGCCCGCGCCGGCTAGCTCCAGCCTGCCACCGGCACGCCGGCCAAGCAGCTCACGGTCGCCACACCACCTGAACGGTGTACTCCGAGATATCGAACCGCATTCCGGGAGTTCCCATCAGTGCATCCAGCATGAGCCGGTCGGTAAGGTTCCAGCTCACTCCGGCCGATACGGCCATCGCGAGCTCCCGCAGCCTGAATGTTCGCTCCGACTCGATCACCTCCGCCTCCCGCGAGACCGTCTCACTCCCGCTCTCCTTCTCCCCGTCATCGTAGACCCGTTCCCACTCAGTCTCCCGCTCATAGGGGCCGTCGATCAGAGTTCGGCTCCAAGCCCAAGAAGGAAATGTCGCGGCCGCGCCGGCATTGACTCGCAGAACGTCTTCGATCACTTCGTAGCTGATACCGGCCGCCAGCTCCGCGCTCACGTCCACCTCCAGCTCGTTCTCCTCGGGCTCGCGCGTCGTCGTCGTTTCGACGTCCGTATAGCTCTCGCTCTCATCGTCGGGATGGTCCCGTTCCACGGTTTCGCGCTACCCCGTACGCGGAGTCCCGGTCCGGTGCATGAGCTCGACCCCGGAGCGCAGCTCTATCGCCGCCCGGAGACCGTCGCCCAAGCTGTCGCTTACCTTTGCCGAAACGTGCCCCAGGTGCGTCATCTCGCGTATTTCCCGGATCTCGTAGCCCTCGCTCACGGTTGTGGTCTCAATCGTGGCATCGTTGTCGTTCCCAACCTCCTCTCCGTCGTGCCGGACGACTCTCCCCTCCGCGTCCACTATCCCCGTGACCGTTTCCGTGTCGCCGTCAAGACCAGTGAACTCCGAACGGTAGTGCGGCCAATCGAGGCCGTTAAACAGTCCTAACTCCACGCTTCCTCGCTCGAGACTCACGCCCCCGAACGGTAGAATCTCCACAACGCCCGTGTGCTGGGCGTGCCACGCCCGCTCGTCGGTCGACGCATACGTCTCCTCAATCTCCCGTCGCTCGGTTACGAATGCAACCCCGGCGCCCCCGTAGGGACGGAGTTCCGTCTCACCGGCCTGGAAGGTCGTTCCCGCGCGAACGGCCGGCTCGACTCTTCTCATCACCACCTCTTCCTGGTACAATTCCCTTCCCCGCCGGCCCTCCGGTCCTCTTCCTGTTCGTAGAGGTCGTCCACTCGGATCGATACGCCGGCGCCAACCGTGCCGATTCCCCCCATCAGATCCAGGAAATTGCTGCTCTCCCTCCGGCGACGAACCACCGTTTCCGGCTCCTCATCTGTGCCACTCAACCGCACGACATTGCCTTCGTAGTATGCGTTCAGGTACCGATCGTCACCCAGGAACCGGCCATAGCCGCCCTGAAGCAAGCCCCCTTCATCCAGCGCAAGCTGCATGAGGCCGCCGTCCAGCTTTGAGAACCGTGTCACGTCCGAGGCCCAATCCGCCTGGTCCCGAATCACTTTCTGGGTGGCCCGCCATGTCATCGACTCCGTCACACGTGCTCCGTCCGGCGGTTCGACGCCGGCTCCAGACCCCAATAGCGGCCCCTGCCCTGCGGCTCCAAGCGTTACCGGCACCGCTCCAAGCACCACAACGAATCCCCAGCCAACAATCCTGCCTCGCATAGAGCCCTCCTCTTGCCGAACGGGCCCAGCGTACGTCCGCCCTACACTCCTGTCAAAGTTCCCGGGCTCGGCCTGTCGAGCCCACCGGAGGGATACCGCCAGATCCGCAAATTGGCTGCCCAACCATACCGGCGGTGTTCCACCATACTGGCGGCGTTACTGTGACTCGACTTTTGTCCGGCACAGGCTATACACTCACTCGCGGACGACGGTACCGGCCTACGCGACCGCCTGACGGTTGCTCACTGAGCGCACTCCGGCTCGGCCGCCATCAGCCGGCGCGACCTCTCACGATGCAAGGAGCGTGATCATGGATCTCATACAGGTTATCCGCGACCGGCGCTCGGTCCGATCGTTTCGCCCCGATCCGGTCCCGGAGGAAGACATCCACGCTATGCTGGAGGCGGCGCGATTGGCACCGTCCGGCGGCAACGCGCAAAGCCATGTGATCGGCGTGGTCACCGAGCCTCGGCAGATCGAGGATCTGGCGCGAGCGGCAGGGAACCAGGCGTGGATTGCCAAGGCGCCGCTCGTGTTCGCTTTGTGTGCCGAGCTCACCACCAACCTCGCCGGACGCGACGACGCGGATTTCGCGCTTATCGTTAACAAGAAGCGTTTCGGAGCCGAGCTCATCGAGTACCTTGCCGCCTTCCCGGATCAGTCCGCGGTGGCGCGCCTGTTCGAGAATGCCGCCCCGCTGATTCCCGGCCAGCACATCGTCCTGACCGCCGTCAGCCGCGGCCTTCAGGCGTGTTGGGTCGGTCACCTGGATGTCACCATGGCTTCGCTCATGCTCGGCCTACCCCAAACCCACGCGTGCCTCTTTCTACTGCCGGTTGGCTACCCGGCGACGGGGCGCCCTCAGCCGGAGAAGAAGAGTATCGAGGCGATCACCTTCCGTGACCGATGGCCCGCTTCAGGTACCAACCCGGGTTCCACGCCGGGGGGACGGCCGCGGGCCCGGCCGGAGATCGCCCGGCTACCCCTGTCCGGATTCTTCCACGGATTGCCCAATCCCCCCGGATGAGGCGATGCATCGCCGCATCCTGCGCGACGGCGATGCAGTGAGCCTTGCCCTTTCCGAGGGGCGCGTAGAGGGATTCGCCAATGCCGTATCCGACGGCCATCTCAGCGCCTACATTCCACTGTTGGAAGTGCTCCCCGAGTACCGCGGCCTCTGGTTCCGCGCGCCCCGGAACCCACCCCCCGATTCCGCTGGACCTGGTTACAAGCGGAACCCCAAGCGGGGGCTCTCTATTGGTTCCAGGCGAACGGATTGCGTACCGCGATTCCAAGGTATTCCTGACCCGCGCTCAGGTCTTCGCTCACGATCTGGGAGCATTCGGCGATCCGGGCAGCGGCGACGATGAGACTGTCCCACCATGAAAGTGAATAGCGAGCTTCGGCATGCCGGGCGATCCGCAGACACTCGGCGTCGATGGGAACCGGCCTCCACGCGAGCAACGCCGCTACGTCCTCCCATGCTTCCTCCGGCGGGAGCCCGGGATCGAGCTTTCGCGTAACCGTCACGTAATACTCACTGCATACCTGGGTGCTGATTGCCCCGCTCCGGCTTTCCCAGAGCCGGCGAACGATTTCGAGTGCCGCGCGGTGCTTCTCTTCCTCCGTTATATCGCGGCTATAGACAAGCACGTTGGTGTCAACAAAGACTCTATCGCTCATGGAGTGAGCCTCGTTCCGGATAGGGCGTGGCGTCCGTGCGAAGCCGGCGTGCCGGCGTACTCAAAAAGCGCTCCATGGCACGGTCATACTCCTCATCGTGCTTCATCTGCGCTTCGAGCAGATCCCCGAGCATCCGGGAGACACTCGTGTCCTGTTCGGCAGCCTTGATACGGGCCCACCGCGCTACATCTTCTCTGAGCGTGACCGTGACATTCCGGTTCTTTGGGTTCTTTCCGCTCTTTCTGTCCTTGCTTGTCATCACGCCCGCAGTGTAACACGAATTTCGTGATAGGAAAAGATGCCGGATGGCTGCTCTTCCGCGCGACGGATCGGAGGGGGCCGAGCGAGAGCGAGGCGTCCCGCCGCCGCACGAGGGATGGAGGCGCACGGGGGACGGAGGAGCTCCCGGCGGCGGAAGGTGCGCCCGCGTCACGCTCTCACTGCACAAGAAGGGGCGGCGGGACCGAAGCCCCGCAGAGCCGGACCCCGGAGCCGAAACCGCGCGGGGAGACCGGTAACACGCGCACCCTGAGGCGTCCGGAGCGCTCCTGCTGGGTCGGTTTCGGCTCCGGGGGCGCGCCCAGAACCACGCCTGGAAGCTTACGACTGCCCGCCCCGGACCGCCTCTATCCACGCGGTGACCTTGCGGTCGGTCTCCCACGGATACGCAAATCCGAGTGCGTGGGCAACGCGGCTTCCTGCTGTGCGGACGAACGCGGTGGTCTCGAAGAGCGCTTTCCAGTTGGCCCGCGGTTCCGCGCCGGCGAGGGTGCGCCGGTAGTGGTCCCAATCGGTGGCACTGAGGTAGCGGTGCATCCACCGGTTGTGGACGCCGACATCCACCGACCAGTCATACTGTGCGCCGATGTACCACGCCACGATCCGGCTGACGATCTCGGTCCGGACGATACCGTCGAGCATCGCCTTTGCGAAGGGGAGCTCGCCGCGCGCGAGCCCTTTTGCCACGTAGGTGATGTCCCACCAGAAGGCGTTGAGCGTATCGGCGTACTCCGCTTCCGCCGGCGGCTTGGTGAGGTGCCGCGTTCCGGTGGATTCCGGGAGGCAATCGGCGGCGCCCGACCGGTCGAAAAGCACCCGGTAGCCGGCATCGAGCGCGGCGGCGTCGATCTCCGGGCGATCGGTGATCTGGAAGTCGATGCGCACCCCATCGTCGAAGAGGACGAGCTGAGTGACCCACTCCGGGCCGGCGGTAGGCCGCGGCGAGCGCGGCCAGCGAACCAGAATGGGCCCGAACCGATCCAGCCACGACTCGTCTTCGACGAACGGCTGCGAATCGTCCACGTAGACCGCGACGTCGTAGTCCGAGAGGGCGTCGGGGGTGCGGCGCGGGTCGGCGCGCGAGCCTTCCAGGATGATCGTACGGACTGCGGGGGTTTCGTGGGCCCAAGACTGAAGAAGGGCGAGCACTTCGCGCTCGTCCCGCATGCGGCCGGTGTTGCTCATGGCGGAAGTCTATCCGGAATCGAGCGGGCAGTCAGTCGACGGTCATGGGACAATACAACGGTCGCCGAACGCCTGCCGCTTCCCCATGTCACCGGGGCACGGTGCTCGGACGGAGACACTGTACAGCCACCGGCGACTCAGGAACGCACGCGCGGCTTGCCGGCCCATAACCACGGGATTATGCTGCGCGTATCCGGAGACACCGGCCCGTACAAGATAAAGAGGGCGAATACTTCCACGTAGCCAACATAGAACATAATGAGGAGAACCCTGATCAGCAGAGTGGTGTCCACCACAAAGCAGAGAAGGATTGTGGCGAACACCAGGACAGCGTTGAACCGCAGCAGCGCCGTGTGTATGAATATCATCTTGCCGAACTTCAGAAACGGAAACAGCGTCGCGCCGGCGAACACCACTAAGAACGCCCCAAAGTAGCCCAGGTTCGGTATCAGGTACTGCGGGAAGAGCATGATCACGAAAAAGGCCCCGGAAAAGTAGTACGCGATGTCGGCGACGGAATCCATCAACGCCCCGAAGGAGCTACTCTGTTTGAGGTACCGGGCGATCTTGCCGTCCAGGAAGTCGGTCACACCGAGGAGCAGGAACCAGGTGACAAACATACTGGTCCGGCCACCGAAGGCAAGGGGATATAGCAACGGCACGCCGGCCAAGCGAAACGTGGAGAGCGCGTTTGGGACGGTCACAATAGCATTCACGCGATCCGACATAGTGCCTGAAGTATATCCCGGTTTTGTCACCAGATGAAGAGGTTTTCGGTCCATGACCGAGAAATTTTCGGCAGCTATGCGGAAGATTGCGGGCAAAGTGGCGGAGATTTGCCGGCAAGCTGAACGGCCCGCGGCGCTCGGCAGGGCCGGCACGCCGCCGGCAGGCTGAAAGGGCCGGCGGCACTCGGCGGGCCGGCACGTCGCCGGGAACCCGAACGGGCCGGCGGAGCGGACACGCGTGACTACAGCCGGGGCCTTCGCCTCCGGACAAGCGCGCGAACGATCGCACCGATCAGCCGCCGGCGCGCCGGCGGGCACGGCATGCGGTATACACACGTTGCGTTGTGGACGAGATGGACGATGAGCCCGGCTACCGGGACACCGAGGAGTCGCCCGGTACCGTGCGGCGGGCGGAGCGGAACGACAAAGCCGAGATACCACGGGCGGTATGGGCGCGAACGGCGCCCCCGCATGCGGCGCAGAATATCGCGTGCCGCATACGCCCCCTGCGCCTGCGCAAGATAGCTCGCCATCGGTGCGATCTCTCCGTTCGAGCGATAGACCGCCGCCGCGTCGCCGACGCAGTAGCAGTTCTCTTGGACACGCAGGTACTCATCGACCGGATGCCGCGCGGAAGGATGCGAGGAGGGGGGTTTGCCGCGCGCGAGCCGCTCGGAAACCACCCCGGCGGTCCATACGCACAGATCCGCAGGCAGCCGCTCTCCGGAGCGCAGCGTCATCTGT